>NZ_JBDSQY010000291.1:0-9381 GCF_039929585.1 Capsulimonas sp. | reverse complement strand
TCTAGGCGCGAATTCATTCGCCGGCTCCTTATGGGACAAATTGCGTGTCTAGTGGAGCAAACGAATGAGTATCATCGAAGAGCTAAAACGGATCGTCGGCGACGACGGAGTGCTGTCGGGCAAGGGGGAGCGGATGACGTATGAGCGCGACGCGTACCCCCTGGAGTCGGCGCAGCCGCTGGCGACGGTGCTGCCGAGCACGACGGAACAGGTCGCGGCGATCGTGAAGCTCTGCGCGAAGCATGAGATTCCATTTACGCCGCGTGGTGCGGGAACGGGGCTTGCGGGTGGAACGCTCTGTCCTGGTGGGGTGCTCATCGGCGTTGCGCGCATGAACCGGATTTTGGATATCGATCTGCGCAATCGAAGGCTGACGGCGCAGGCGGGGGCGGTGAATGTCGAGCTGACCAAAGCCGTCGCTGGAGATGGGTATCTGTACGCGCCGGACCCATCGTCACAGGGGGCGAGCACGATCGGCGGCAATATCGCCAATAACGCCGGCGGGCCGCATACGCTGAAGTACGGCGTAACCGTCAACCATGTGCTGGCGCTGGAGATGGTGCTGCCGGATGGCGAGATCGTGACGCTTGGCGACAAGACCGAGGACACCAATGGCTACGATCTGATGGGACTGGCCGTGGGGGCGGAGGGCACGTTCGGGATCGTCACGCAGGCGACGCTGCGATTGGTGCGGCAAACCCAGGCCGTGAGAACGCTGCTCGGAGTATTCGCGACGATCGACGATGCTACACAGACGGTTTCGGACATCGTGGCGGCGGGGATCGTTCCAGCGGCGCTCGAAATGCTCGACGGCGTGATTATCCAAACGGTGGAGGACGCCTTTCACTACGGCTTTCCGCGTGATGCCGGGGCGGTTCTGATCATCGAATTGGACGGCCTCGCCGCCGGGATCGACACGCTGGCGGAGCGGGTGCGGGAAGTTTGCGCGGCCAATGCGGCGCGCGAAGTGCGGCAGGCGTCCACGCCGCAGGACCGGGCGAAGCTCTGGGCGGCGCGGAAAAAGTCCATCGGCACGCTGGGGCGGCTTGCACCGTCGTGCGTCACGCAAGACTGTGTGATCCCGAGATCCAAGCTGCCGGAAGTTCTCAGGGCGATCGCGGCGATCGGCGTAAAGCACGATCTGAGGATCGCCAATGTCTTTCATGCCGGGGATGGCAATCTCCATCCGGCCACGCTTTTTGACGAGCGCGATCCCGAGCAGGTCAAACGGGTGATGGCGGCGTCGCATGACATTTTAGAGTTGTGTATCGGGATGGGCGGGACGCTGACGGGGGAGCATGGGATCGGCGTCGAAAAGCGAGATTACATGCCGCTGCTTTTTCCAGCGGAGACGCTGCGCACGATGTCGGATGTGCGCGCGGTGTTCAATGCATCGGGATTGTGCAATCCGGGGAAAGTGCTGCCGACATCACACGGCTGCTCGTTTGAGTTTACGCCCCGGGGTGGGGCGGTGGCGGTATAAAACAAAAACTGCCTCCATGCGATGATCCGCGTGGAGGCAGTTTTGCGTCAGATATAGTACATCAGCGCTTCGATGGCTTCATTCGAGCGCTCTTTCGCCTCGGATTCGCTGGCGCCTTCGGCGAGCACGACGATCGAGGTGTTTTCCAGGATGCTGCGGATGGAGTCGCGAACTTTGCGCAGGACCTGGGCCAGCTGCGAATGTTCCGCATCCGTCTCATCCGCCCACTTGGGGATCGGCATCAGCAGACCTTCGAGGTGGCGCAGGGCCTCCGCGAGGGAGATGTCCTCGGGGGCGCGGTTGAGGCGGTAGCCGCCGCGCTGGCCACGCTTACTTTCCAGGATGCCGGCGTGGGAGAGGGGCAGCAGCACCTGCTCCAGATATTTCTGGGAGGTATCGCATCGGCCCGCCAGTTCGCCGACTTGAAGGTAGCCGTTGCCGTCCTCGCGCCAGTTACGGACGAGGTCGCCGAGAACGCGGAGGCCATACTGGCTTTTTGTGGTCAATCGCATAGTAGGTCACAGGGAATGCGGAAGGCGCGCCTTCCGCAAAGGGTGAAATAGGCCTTTCGAGCCTACGGACAGACTTTCAGATCGCCGCCGGTTCCGGGAACGGTGGCGACTTCGCGCTCGATCGGCGCGCCGATAATGGAGCCCCATTCAGTCCAGGAGCCGTCGTAGTTCTTCGCGTTTTCGAAGCCGAGCAAGTTGTAAAGCACAAACCAGGTGTGCGACGATCGCTCGCCGATACGGCAATACGCGATCACTTCCTTGCCTTCCTGGACGCCCTTCGGCTCATAGAATGCGCGAAGATCTTCCGCAGACTTGAATGTGCCGTCTTCCTGCACGGCGTTCAGCCACGGGGTGGAGTGGGCGCCGGGGATGTGGCCGCCGCGCTGCGCGGTCTCGGTCATTCCGGGAGGCGCGATCACCTTGCCGGTGAACTCATCCGGGGAGCGGACATCAAGCAGGGTCAGGTTCGGATCGCCCAGCTTCGTCAGGATCTCATCGCGGAAGGCGCGCAGCTCCCAGTTCGGCTCGGAGGCGGTGTAGGTGGCGGCGGGATAGCTCGGAACCTCGGTGGTTACTTCGCGTTCTTCGGCCAGCCACTTCTTGCGGCCGCCATTGATGAGCTTGAGCTTGGACTTGTCATGACCGAAGATGACGAACAGCCAGTAGCCGAAGGTGGCAAACCAGTTGTTATTGTCGCCGTAGAGAACGAGCGTGTCGCTATTGGAGATGCCTGCGTTGCTCAGAAGCGCGTTCCACTGCTCTTTGCTGGGGACATCGCGGCGCAGCGTGTCTTCCAGCTCGGTCTGCCAGTTGAAGCCGATGGCTCCGGGAATATGGTTCTGCGCGTAGGCGTCGAGGTCGACATCGATCTCAATCAGCTTGTAGTCACCCGACTTGTACGTCTCGGCGACCCAGTCGGTCTCCACCAAGACCTCGGGATTTGCGTATCCGTTGCCTGCCATCGTTGATTATCTCCTGCGATAATTAAAATTTATTGGTTTTTAGTACGCTTGGACTTCGTCGGTGCCGATGAAGCCGACGCCGACGCCATAAGATTTCAAGTAGGCGATGCTCTGGTCGAGCTGGCTGTCCGTACCGGTCAGCTCCAGCATGATATAACCGCCGGTCTCCGGCTCGATCTGCGCGCGGCGAATATCGGCGCTCACATCGAACTTCTTGATGGCTTCCGCCAGTCGCGGCTGGTTGACCTGCTCAACGGGGAAGGTCAGATTAAGTCGCACGCTTTGCAGTGTGTCGGGTGTATTTTCCGTGGCCATGGACTACCTCACAATTCATTGTCTACAATGTCTATTGCTTTACAGGACAATGTATTCGTTATACCCGGCCTCTAGGAAGCTGTCAAGGCTTATCTTGGGGACCTGTGGGAGAACGTTATTTCTCCATTGTGACACATTCCATCGTTTTCCTTGCAATTTCCAGCCGGCGCTATTATAATTCCGACAATGGCTATTATATTTCGCACGCTTTGGATTTGCGCCCTATGGATGGCAATGGTTATATTTTGTTTGCCGGGCGCCTCTGGCGCCGACGCAGTTGCGCCGCGCCAGAGTTTTCTGGACAACGGTAAGGTTCGGATCGGTGTAGATTTGACGATTGGCGGCGCCATCACTTATCTGTCAAAATCCAACAGTGATGTCAATCTGGTTAACAGCTCGGACTGGGGGCGGCAGATCCAAATGTCGTTTTATTCTGGCCCGAATCCGTTTGCGCCGAACGGCAAGCATCCCGAGAAGTCGTGGGAAGGTTTGGGATGGAACCCGATCCAATCGGGAGATTGTTTCGGCAATCGGTCTCAGGTTCTGGAAACCCGCAACGATGGGAAAACGCTCTATGTGAAGTCGGTTCCTATGCAGTGGCCGCTGGACAATGAGCCGGGCGAGTGTACCTTTGAAACTTGGATCACTCTCGATGGCGCCGCCGCCAAGGTGCGCAGCCGGATCGTCAACCATCGCCTAGACACGACGCAGTATCCGGGCCGCGGTCAGGAATTGCCGGCGATCTACACCAATGGGCCATGGTATCGGCTGATGACGTACACAGGCGATAAGCCCTTTACCGAGGATGCGCTGAAACAAATCCCCTGTCAATTTCCTTGGGCGGGCTGGCAGGGAACCGAAAACTGGGCGGCGCTGGTGGACGATCGCAACTGGGGGCTGGGTGTTTGGGAGCCTAGCGTTCAGGCTTTTAGCGGCGGTTTTTCGGGAACTCCGGGCGCCGGCGGCCCGCATGATGGAGCCACTGGCTACATCGCTCCGCTCCATTACGAGATTTTAGACCATAATATTAATTACGATTACCGTTACGTGCTCATACTGGGAAATCTGAATGAGATCCGGCGTTATGTCTATGAACATGCTCCCAAGAGCGCTCCTCCAAATTACAAGTTTCAGTCCGACCGACAGCACTGGCGATACACGAACGCGACCGATACTGGCTGGCCGATACATGGAGAACTGCGCGTCCGGACGGACGCAGCCGATCCACAGCTAATCGGCCCTGACGCCTTCTGGCTGGCGTCGGCCGCCCCGAAGCTGTCCCTGGAGGCGGCGTTTCCGAAGGGGCAAACACACGCCTCCCTCTACTGGAAGCAAAACGACGGGCAGGGCTTCCGTGAGACAACGCAGATGACATTTGAAGTGATCCCCGACGGTAAATTTCATCACTACAAAGTAAACCTGGCGTCCTCCCCCGAATACACCGGCGCGATCACCGGACTCCGGCTCGACCCGGAAATGGGTAAGCCGGGCGATTTATTACGCTTGAAGTCGATTGGCTTCACTCGCTAAGAATTTAGATCGGACTAAATGTCATTGTGACGGTTGCGCCGCTCTGCTGGGTCATGCTGTTCGTTCCCGTCGCCTTGCCAGCGTTTAAGGCTGTGTTGTGGATTTCAACGGCGTCCGCGCTTACTGCGGAAAGTCCAGCCGACACGCGCTCTGGCTTCAGCCATTTTACATGGCCGTCCACGGCAAGATAATTAGCCCCGTCGGTGTGGCGTCCGACGCCCCCGACCGTATTGACAAGGTAGCCGCCAATATTGCCGGTATCGTACTTGGCGATATTCCAATTTGTCGACGGCGCCGCGCCACCAGCGCCGGCTACCGCGCCACAGCCATTTCCGGTGCGGCCTTCGTAAAGATCCGACACGTTGACGCCGTAATGGGGGACGCCGGTGTAAGCGTTCGTATTGCCCTGAATTTCGAAAAGCTGTACGGTATTGGCGGGGCTGGTCCAGGAGGCGATCGATGGATATGTGGGCGAGCCGCCGAGAAACGTCGTGCTTAAGGTGGACCCATCTGGATTCATTCCGGCAATCAAGTTTACGTTGGTCGCGTAGGAGATTTTGGAAGTTCCGGCTTCGGGTGAAGTCGGATCGTCCGGGCATCCGTAGACGCCGCTGCTTTTGACGTAGGGATAGATGCGGCCGCCCCATCCCTGACCGAACGCATCAGATCCTGGAGACATTTCCTCATAGTCCTGCTCGTACTGAAGAAATCCGAGGCCCAGCTGCCGCATGTTGCTGGAGCATGATGTCTGGCGCGCCTTCTCTCGCGCTTTCGCGAAAACGGGGAACAGGATCGCGGCGAGAATCGCTATGATGGCTATCACTACGAGGAGCTCGATTAGAGTAAAGGCGGAGCTCATGCGCTGGCGGCTGGATGGGTGAAACATAGTATTAAGTCCTTCATTTGGCGTCTTTGGAAATGTTGATAGATGCAGTATACACGCAAATCCTAAACGAATCCTTAACAAAAAATGGCGTTTTGAAATATTAACTGTTTTGTAAATCACATTAATACCGTGAAGGATATCTCTCCAGTGGCGACGAACGCTATGGCGTCAGTGCGATTTCGTCGGGTAAGTGTCTTCACTTTCGTATAAGGAGTCGTTGCGATGTCTACTCTCCCTATTTCCAAGCGCGCGGCCGCCGAATTTCTTGGCACGGCCTGGCTTGTCTTCGGCGGCTGCGGCAGCGCTGTTCTCGCCGCGAAGTTTCTGCTCTCTGATAACTCGAGCATCAATCTGGGCATTGGCTTCGTCGGCGTCGCGCTGGCGTTCGGTCTCACAGTTCTCACCATGGCGTACGCCATCGGTCATATCTCGGGCTGTCATTTGAACCCGGCGGTCTCCGTCGGCCTGTGCGCCGGCGGGCGTTTCCCCGCCTCGGACCTGCTCCCTTATATCGTCGCTCAGGTTGCGGGCGGCGTGGCCGGCGCCGGCGTGCTCTATCTCATTGCGTCCGGGCAGCCCGGCTTCAGCACGGCGGGCGGCTTCGCCTCCAATGGCTATGGCGCGCACTCGCCCGGCGGCTATTCCATGGTGTCGTGTCTGATCGCCGAGATCGTGCTGACGTTCGCGTTTCTGATCATCATCATGGGCGCCACCGACGGCCGCGCTCCCAAAGGCTTCGCGCCAATCGCCATTGGCCTGGGCCTGACACTGATCCATCTGATCGGAATCCCGGTGACGAACCTTTCCGTCAATCCCGCGCGCAGTACTGGTCCGGCGGTGTTTGTCGGCGGCTGGGCGCTCGCGCAGCTCTGGCTGTTCTGGGTGGCGCCGATCATTGGGGGCGTTTTGGGAGGCGTGCTTTATAAGGCGCTGGCGGGTGGAACTGAGGAGGCGCAGCCGGCGATTGTCGGGGAACCGGAACTGGCGCACCGATAAACCCTACAGAGATGCGATCTTCAAAAAGAGCCGCTCCCAGCAAAGGGGGCGGCTCTTTCGATTTCTTCTCCTTCAACTGTCTTTACTTCGCGGGCGGCGAAGCGATTTCGGCGGCGATTTTTGCGAGAGGATTATCATTGTGCAGTTGGGTCACATCCACGACAAATCCTTGCCAGGAAGATTTGCCGGCCGCCATGTCTTTGACGGCGTCGCCGAGAAGAAGCTGAAGCGTCGCGGAGCCGAAAAGCGTCTGTGGCGTTACCACGAGAAGGGACGTCTTTGATTGGGGGGTTGCCTGATTCACGGGCGCCGGTAATGCGTTGGCTGTCGTGGGATTATCCTCGGGTTTCGCCAGCGCCGGCGGCGGGCCGGCTTGCGCGTCCCAGTCGGAGAACCAGTGCGCGCTGATGTCCTCCTCCATTCCATATTCGCGCTGCTGTCGAACGAGGATGGGAAGGCGTGAGCCTTGAGACTTGGCCTGCGCGTTGTCATATAGTTCGCGCAGGAAAGCGACATTGGATTCAAATAGAAAAGATCGCCATTTTTTCGAAAAATCCGTGGTCTCCGCGTAGGAAGCCTGCATCCAATCCGGCCACACACGATCCTGCGATTGCTGTTCGATGATGTCGATCGGATCGACGCGCCATTTTCGCAGAAACGCCAGACGCGCGGGCAGGGTGTAGCCCATATGCGCGTAAAACTCCTCGTCGAATGTCCGTGAGACAGTATCGTATCCCGGCGGCAAGGTATCCTGCCAAACAATTCCTGCAATGCCCGGAGCAGCGGCGATGTCCCCCACGGCGTTTGTGAGGGCCGTTCGAGTTACTTCGGAAAAAGGACTGACGACCATATCGCTGTAACCGAAGTTCGGGATTGGAAAAAGGGCGCCGGTTTCATCGCGCAGCTTTTTGAATTGCTGCAGCATCGCCATGTCTTCCACGCTGCGCGCGCGCCATCGTTCGTTCGACCGCAGCGAATTTTCTCCGAGGATCGTCACGTCGCGCGCATCTTTGGACGCCGATGCCCCCCAGTGGAAAATGCTCATGACGGGGTACACAGCAATGCCTTTTTGCTTTGCCATCGGGACTACGGCGTCCAGCAAATCGCGCTGCTCCTCGCCTTCGGCGAACGTCATCAGCCAGAGCTCATTGAAGCCTACAGTTTCCATGGAGGCGAGAAGCCCTTCTGTTTCCCGCGCCGACTTTGGAGACGCCAGGAGCGCCCGTCGCCTCACTTGTGGGATCAGCGCCTGGAGGTGAACGCTCGCATCGGCGTCGCGCTTGACGTCCTGAGCGGCCTTCTGTGAAAGAAACATTTTACGCATCTCGTCCATTGAGGCTTCGACGGGTGGACGAAAAAGTTCATATCGTGTCGGCGAAAATTCCCGGATCTCCAGCGGCTTATCGTGGATCGGCAGGATGGCGCACACGACGATCTCATCTTCGAGAACGATTTTTTGCGCTAAATCCGCTTCATACGGCTGGCCTGGCTGCGACTGCGCTTTGACAAGGTCCACGGCCATGCGGCGCGCCGCCGCCTTTTGCGTCGCCGTCAATTCCTCGAACGGAACCTCAATGTGACCTAGGTTTGCAATCGGCTTGTGCGCGCTGAACTGCTCGGCGCTTAGCGCGAGCGCGTTATCGAAAGACGGGAGGTCAGCATCGCCGTGATTGCTCAGAATGATGCCGCTCGCCGCGTTGACAGGCTTGTCTCGCAATTTCTCAATATCGCGCTGGAAGTCTTTCCACATCTGCGTTCGAGCGCCCGCGCCGACCAGATCGGCCGTGAGGACATACGCCGTTCCAACCTTGCGGTACACACCGGCGACCGTCAGCGCCAGGGCGCGCAGGAGATTGCCGGCCGGCTTTGCGGACATATCGCCCGCAAGCAGCAGCGGCCAGGCCTCCATCCGGCGGTCTGCGTAGATCTCCATGCCCGTGCGCGTACGAATGAGATCGACCAAGGCGCCGACTGTCTTCACGCCGGAGACATCGATGGGCGTGCGCAGTCGGTCATCGGTGAAATCGATATCGCTAGCTTTCGCCGCGCTTGGCGCCTCCATACTGGGTAGAGCTTTCTGTCTCCGGCCATCCGGCGCGGGGGGCGACGCCGCAAGTCTGTCTCGTTCCCACGGATTATTCTCAGCGATATCTTCGTTGGTCAGGCTCAGAACCTTGTCGTGCTTATTGTAAAGCCGCATACGCACCGAAGAGCCAAGCCGGAGACGCACTCGCTTGATCTCTTCACTCCCGACTTTATTCCCGACACCGCCCGTGTAATAAGTGAAATTGCGCCCGGTCCACAGCGCCGCCCACATGGCGTGCTGCTCGTCCGTCGTCAAATCCGAATCGGCGATGCCGCCTTTACTCGTCAGCAGGCTCCATTGATCCTGATCGAGGGTTGCGGCCAGCAAAACGATAATCTGCCTTGGCGGCATATCTGCGTAAATCTCGGCGCCATCTGGAGAGTCATTAAATACCGTCATTGTTGGGAAGACGAGCGCGGTCACCGAACCGATCTCCGTCTTAACGAGGCCGAATGACGACGCGATTTGCGAAACCGTGTCTCCGGGAGACGGGGGCGCCGTCGAAGGAAGAAGAGTGCGACTGGGATACGTCGTGAAGATGAGAACGCCCTTCGAGAGCGTCGCCTGCGCGACGGCGTCGGCCAGCGTTATCTTGGGCGCCGGGGCAACGG
>NZ_JBDSQY010000290.1:0-6873 GCF_039929585.1 Capsulimonas sp. | reverse complement strand
GCATTTGCGTCCGGCACGGACGCTTAGCGGCTCTGGCCGCTCCCAGACCCGGGTTTCATAACCGGGAGACTTGGGTTGAGGATGTGTTTATTCGGTTCCTGCTACCCGATGCACGATCCTCAAATCATAAGCCGCGTGAGCGGGCTTTTCGCTTTCGATAATATCCCGCACGATCCGTTCGTTGACCGCGCGCGGGTCGGGAACGGCGAGGGTGACGACAAAGGTGTGCGCGCCGACGCCGCCGAGCAGGGTGTCGCGGCCGAGCAGGCTCTCCGGGCCGAGGCGCATTCCAGCGAAGGGCTGGTCTTCGATTCGCGGGACGACGCCGGTGTAAATCTCCAGATAACGTGAGAGCCCTCGCCGAGTGCCGCGCCATCGGTAGAGATCGACCGCTTCGCGGATCAAGCGGCGGCGCTTGAGCTCGGGCCAGTTTTCGTCGAGGGTCAATGAGACCCAGCCGGCGAGCCAGGGCAGGAAATCCGCCGGGGCTTGATTGAGATCAAAGAAGCGCTCGCGGCGGCTTAGTAATTCTTGCAGCGGTTCGCTCGCGTCTTCAAAGCCGCGCAGGAAACGCGTGAAGAAGGGCGGGTCTTCGTAGGGCTTGAACCGCGCGCTCGGACTGACCGACGGGCCGGAGTAAATCGACGGCAGCAGATCCAGCAGTCCGGCGGGCGGATGCGTCAGGCGCAGCCGTCCCGGCGTGTCCGCTGTTCGGTCATCCCCGGCGTCGGTCAGCACGACGGTGAAGGGGTAATCGCCGGTGTAAGTTTCCCCATCCAGAAAAGGCAGAAACTCCAGCGTCACGGAGCGCTGCTCGCCGGGGAGCAGCAGCAATGTCAGCGTGGCGCCGTCTTCGCTGAGCATATCCTGAGCGTCGAGCGCCGCTCCGCCCTGAAGTTCGGGCGCGCGGCGGACGGCGTATGTCCAGCGAACCCAACGCGGGTTCCAAGACGGCGAATTCCCGGCGACAGTGAGACGCACGATGCGCAAGTCGGCGTCCCGCGACCAAAGCGAAACCATCGCCGACGGATGCATCTGCACCCGATGCCACAATGACGCCGGCGTGTTCGCGGGCGGCTCCGCGCGCAGCGGAACGTCCAGCTCATCCGGAATTAAGTTCAGATCGACACCAAAGTCTTTTCTCGGGACGCTGGGCGTCGAGTTTGGACTGGTATCTGACGTTTCGTTCATAAGGCTTTCGAGACCTATCCCTGCGCTTCGCGCGCCCCCGAGTGACCCACCCCGGCGCTTCGCGCCACCCCTCCCTTGAAGCAGGGAGGGGTAATTAGGATTTTGTTATCGAGAGCGACTTTCGTCCGAGCATCTCTTTCCAACCCTTCCCTGCTTCAAGGGAGGGGTGGCGCGAAGCGCCAGGGTGGGTCACTCCTCCCCCACTGCGGACATGGGCCGCACTCGGATACGATGCTCGCGAGTGCAGAGCAGCTCATGCTCATTCACGCGAACGCCCTGGGTAATATCGATCCGTTCTTCCTGGGTCAATAATCCCTCGGTCGCGTTGGCGAGCCGAGAAACAAAGATCTTAGCGTCGAGCAAGAAGGCGACGCCGCTCGCCGCCTGCACCTGGGCGTAAATGTCAGACAGCGTGAGCGTGAGACGGAAAGGCCAGCCATCGCCGTTCGGGCCGCCACGCAAGGGATGGACGAAGTTTTCCAAACGCGCCTGCACCGCGCGACGGACCTGGGCGGCGTCGGCCTTCGGGTCGGCCACCAGCGTGATTTCTGTCGAGACGAAGACATAATCGGGTTCGGCGACTTCGAGCACGGTGGTCAAAAGGCGGCGTTCGTCGAGATAGGTCAAGACGTCCCGGCGCACGCGCTCGGAAACGCGCAGATCGGCGGGACGCGGCACGGACACGTCACCAGCCAGCGAAGGGACGAGCAGCACGCGCACCACTCCGGGCGGAATGCTTCCGGCATCGTGGACGGCGCGCGGCTGGACGCACTGCGCGCGGCCAACACCCGAGGAGGCTCGGCGCGCCAGATATTCATAGTCCTCGGCGGTGACGGCGCGATCGCGCATGCGCAGAATCGTCCGGCCGCGCATCTTCGCCCGCTCCAGCGACTCCTGCTCACGCCCACCCTCGGCGCGGCGCGGATTGCTGACAGTCGAGATATAAGGGATCGAGCTTTTAAGAACCGTCAATTGGTCCGGCGCGACGTTGCCCTGCACGCCCCCACCGTAGCGATACCCGGTGAAGGTGACCGTCAAGCCCTTCGCCGGGATCGCGCCGTGCTGGCGCGTGGAGCCGTCGGGCTGCGGGACGTTCGGCCCAAAGAAAATCTCACCCGTGAGAGAATCACAGACAAAGTGCCGATCGTCGGGACCGCTGTCCGCAAAGTCGAGAACTTCCTCCCACGGCTGAAGCTCCGCATGAGAGGCGCCCTGCTCGCCGACGGCGATCGTCTCTCCCGGGCGACGCGGCAGGATCGGCGAGTGGCCGAGCGTGAAGACCTGGCCTGCGCTCCCATCGCTCTGCCCTAAGTCTTTCCACGCGATGACAATACAGTTGCTCGCCGGCGCCGAGCCGCCGATCGTACGCGCCGTGACGGACCGGATCTCCGGTGACTTCTGGTAGATCGCCGGGATACGGCGGTCCACGCCGCGCGGCGGCAGGTCCGGCGTGTAGACGCAGCGCACCCAGTAGGCGCGCCTCCCGCCAAGCCAGCGCGAAACGAGGTTGGACGGCATCGCCAGCTCGATCAGGCCCGAAGGCTCATCGCCGCGCGGCATTCCCGGCGGACGGTTGAAGCCGTAAGTCGTGTCGCGCGGAACATCCAAGCGGTCCCAGCGGCTCTCCTCACCGTTCCAGATCTCCCAGCGCTGCGCCGGATAGTCTTCATCCAGACCGACCGCCGCCGACTGCACCGCGTCCACTTCCAGCTCGATCAGATTCCCGGACACATCGGCTTCGAAGCCCAGATAAAGGGCGTCGCCCTCGCGCGGAGATGGGCTGAAAATTTGGAAACCCTTCTCACCTGGAGCAAATTCACGCGCGCCGGGCAGCGTGTTCGGATCGCTGTCGGTGCGGGCGGCCAGAACATGCGTCAGCCGTGGCCGCACCAGCCGCAGGTCCGTGTCCGTGGCGAACTCAATCGCCTCGTCCGTCTCGGTGCGCACGGTGGCGGCGACGGTGTCGCTGGCGCGCAGGGTTCGCTCAAACGCTTCTTCGCCGTCACGGTCGTCAATGGGGCGCGACAATCGAAAGCGTAAGTCGGTCAGCGCGGGACTGGGCGGCTCCAGCGACACGCCGATCATCTCCAGGAACTTGATATAATTCTTCTCAGGAACCTGGTTGAGACGATACAGCGTCATCTCGGTCATATAGGCGAACAGCTCGATCAGCGTGACGCCTGGGTCGGAGACGTTGTGATCCGTCCACTCGGGGCAGCGCCGGCCGATCTGCTGCTTGACGTCGTTGACGATCTCCTGAAACTTACGGTCGTCCAGGTTGGGAGACGGCAGGGACATGGTCTGTTACTCCTCGTCGGGACTGACATAGAACGGAAACACCAGATTGCGATCGGCGTTGGTCGCATGGATATGGTATGCGATACTGATCAGCAGCCGCTCCGGCCGCTCCGGGTCCGGCCCCGCATGCACTTCCTTGACTTCAATGCGCGGCTCATACATCTCAACAGCTTCCTGCGCGTACCGCCGCGCCAATCCCGCCGTGGTGGCGTCGTTGGGCGCGAACTGCAGCGAGAATAATTCCGAGCCAAAGTCGGGCCGCATCGCCCGCTCGCCCTTGCGCGTCATCAGAATAATGCGCAGAGCCTCGGCGACGTCCTGCTCCTGGCTGACGAGCTCGATCCGGCCGCGCGAATCTAATTGTGGCGGGAATTTCCAGCCGGCGCCTAAAAAGTCTTTTGTTGGATCGGGCATTTCGCGCCTGCTTTCGACAACATCGTCACCGGGTGGCATGCCGGCAGCTCTGGGCAGGCATGTCTCACGTACGAAGCGGAACGCACGTTTCTTCTCGATCGCAATACATGCCTGCGCAGAGCCGCCGGCATGCCACCCGAAGATCGAAAACCGACTTTAGGATGAGGGTCTCCTACGGCAGCGGTATTCCGTTATGAATAATCACGCCCGTGATCGGCACGGTCGGCGCGGTGATGGTGATTGCGCCGCCCGCAGTGATTGCCGTCGCGCCGCCCGCCGTAATCGCTACGGCCCCCGCCGACTGGACATTTAACGCCCCGCCGACGGACTGCGACATCGCGCCCCCGACCGTCTGGTTCAGGACACCGCCAACCGATTGGGTCATCATGGCGGGCGTCGTCTCATTGATGCCGAGGGCGGCCTGCATACTGAGCGTCTGCGCGGTGGTCAGCGAGATACTGCCGAGGGCGTTGACGCTGAAGTTTCCCAGGCAGGTCATAGTGATCGATTGGTCCGTGGATGCGATCGTGATCTTGTTCGCGCCGGTCATATCGACAATATCGATCTTGCTGCCGGCGTCGTCTAAGATAATCTTATGCCCCATCTTTGTCTGCGCCGTGATATTCTGGTCTTTGTCGTTGAGCGTGATGTAATGGCCGCTCGCGGTCGTCAATCGCATTTCGCCCGTACCGTCCGTGTCGTCTAACAAGACCGTATGCCCGATGCGCGTCATAATCGTGCGCCGATTGACCTTGCCGCCGGCGATGGCCTTGCTGTTGCCTTCAATCGGCTTGTCCTTGCCGTTCCAGAGAGCGCCGATGATATACGGACGGCGGATGTCGCCGTGCTCGAAGGCGACCAGCACTTCGTCGTCCACTTCAGGCAGGAAGTAAAAGCCGCGTCCCGGGCCGGCCATCGGGGCGGACTGGCGCGCCCAGTAGCTGGTGTGATCCTCGGTAAGCCAGGGATATTTGACCTTGACCCGCCCTAAGTTTTCTGGATCGACGTTGTCCGTAACAAGCCCCACCACGATGTTGCCGCCGACGGCGGCGCGCTTGCCGTTTCCCTCACCCTGGAGCAGGCCCAGGAGCGTCGAGGGGTTCTTCCCACTGATCGAGAACAGTGTGGAGAAGCCCTCGGCGGGCGTATACACATGCGTCGTGGCGCTGACTTGATACTTGCCGCTGAAGCGCTTGCCGATGTTCTTGATCTCGACCATCATTCCGGGCTTGAGCGTCGGCTGACCGTGACAGAGCCCCTCGGCTTCTACAAAGCTTCCGCCGAGATCGTCGCAGACGGAGCGCGCAAGGTCGTCAGCCTCGGCCTGACTGTGAACAGGCCGGTCGGCGACGACCATTTTCGCCGCGCCAAAGGCTTTGGCGGCGATCTCCCCGCCGCTTTTCGCGTCACCGATCTGCGGGACGCCCATGGGAATCTTGCTGGATCCGACAATCGGCTGCTTGGTCTTTGGGTCCCAGCCGCGCACCACCACTTCGCTCACTTGCCGCCCCGCCGAGGTGCGCGGCCGGAACGAGCGCAGGTCTTTGCCCCATTCAATGGTCAGCGCACTGGTTCCCTGGTCCTGCACTTTCTCAAAATGCAGGTCTTTCTCGCCTTGGACAAACAGACGAAAGCCATTGTACGCCGCCCGCTCGGTCAGAAACTCCCAGTTGGTCTGGTTGTTCTGAAAGACCCACTCATGGACCTGCGACGTTGTGTCCGCATGGACCGTAAAGCCATCTTCTTCGGCGACCTTCTTGACAATATCCGTGTCCTTTGATTGGACAAAGGAACGGCTCTTGCGTCCCCGGTGCAATCGGTGCGAACGATCCGAGCAGCGCAGGACGAGGGTCGGCGAGCCGTGCGCGGCGAGGTCCATCTCCAGCGCGGTCACTTCGCCCTGAAAGATCGTCTTGAGCGGCATGACGTTCTCTTCGCCCGCCAAAATCTCAATCGCGACGCCTTCCTTGACTTTGTCGCTGTCCAGCCAGACGAACCCCGGATCGTGCAGCCGGACGGTACACAGGTCCGGCAGGTGCAGGCTGTTTTCCACGGTGCAATCGAGCATCGCCTCCAGGATTTGGGGCTCCTGCTTGCCTCCCACCTTAATATCAAAGTGGGACAGATGCGATGTGTCGGCGTTGGACATTGCGAAAGCAGCTCCTTACGAAAGCGGCGGGATCGAAAGGATCTGGCCCGGCCGCAGATGCAGCGGGTCGTCGAGATGATTGTCGTCGGCGATCTTGCGCCAATGGTTGGCGTCACCGTACTCTTCAAAGGCGATCATCGCGATGGTATCGCGCGGCTGCACCTCGCGCCGCTTGCGCCCGCCCTCGCTGTGTGATGTCGGATTGGTCGGCTTCTTCTTGGAGTCGTCCTGCGCCTCGGTGAACGTCACATCGGCCATGGCGCGCACGGGGGTGCCGTCCTCCCGAAACAGCGTGTAATTGACCGATAGGCTCGCGACCACCGCCGTGAACTGCCAGTTCGGCCCCCACTGAAACAGACAGAGCGGCGGCCGGGACTTCTTCGTCACCGGATGCTTCTTGTCCGAATAGATCAGCGCTAGTTCCCAGAGCATATCGACCGATGTCCGCACATCGGCGCCGTCTTCCTCAAAGACATCGAAGAACAGCTTCATCTTAAGCGACCGTGACTGCCCGCCGGTAAAGTCGATCTTCGGGACGTTCTCGCCGGTATGCTCCTTCGACTTCCAGTTATTCGTCTTGGCGATCGTGTACTCGGTCGGATTGAACAGACACTTGAAGGTCTTTTTGGTTTCCAGATTTTGCAGCGTCGCGGGAGCCAAAGCCATGTTACGTTCTCCTTCCGATTTGCCGTTCTTACCTGCCGTATGACCTACCTGCGGCCTTCGACCGCCTCCTGAGTGACCCACCCCGTCGCTTCGCGCCACCCCTCCCGTGTTCCACCCACCCCGGCCTTCGGCCACCCCTCCCGCAACGGGAAGGG
>NZ_JBDSQY010000289.1:0-26455 GCF_039929585.1 Capsulimonas sp. | reverse complement strand
CATATCCTTCATGGTGGCGCGGGCGGCCGTCGCCGCGCCATCGGTGGAGAATTATCCTCTGGGAACCATTTTCGTGGCGCATCATGGGAGAGATGTTGTGTTCGCCACTGAACGAGAGTTTTGGATTCGAAGACAAGGTAAGCCTCCCGTAATGTCGCCCGAAATCGGCGCGCCTCGGAATGCGGTGTTTTCGCCAGACGGCAAGAAGATCATCCTCAATTATTACAGCAGTTCTTTGGTGGTGAGTGCGTTGGATCTGCATATCCTCAAGCATAGACACGCCATTGCATGGTGGGAAGGGAATGGCATGGGCTGGCTGGACTATGAAGATTATCTGTTTACGGGCGGCCGCCGTCATCCCATCAACATAGGACGAACTGATTTCTTAGCAGTCGATGAAAGTGGCGCATACTTCTTGGGCTTGCGTCCGATCAAGACTGGGAACGCAGAGGAAGACATCTCCAATCCTAAATCCTATATGCAGTTATGGAAGCGAGGAAAAGACGGTCGACTGAGATATGCGTACAAGATGGAGACCGCCATTTTTGATCGTTTTGAGGGAGACCCCACGCATCTAGCAGTACTGGGAGATCGGCTCGCCGTTTATGGCTATCCCGCAGGCGGCGGCGTGGGATACGACTATATCGATGTTTGGCGACGGGGTCGCAGTGCAGACACTGTCAAAGATAGCGCTGGGGATAATCTCATCTTCCGTGAGCAGGGTTCGTTTGTCACCCCCAACGCGATCATTGGTCTGGCGGAGACGCTCGTGACTGCGGATAGGCATCCGACCCGATATTTCTATCGAGTGACAGATTCGGGAATGACTTTGACGCCTGTTGCCGATAATGTTGTCCTCGTCACGTACGATCCGGCGCGGGGAATTGGTCTGGGCGTCCAAGGCAAAGATGTGGTGACAGTCACATACCATCCTTAATACGCATCGCCACCGCGCCGAATGGTTATCAACGATGGCGCTACTCCTGATCGTATGCCGCTTGCAAGCCGGCGACGTCGAGCTTGACCATTTGCATCATAGCTTTCATAACGTTTTGCGATTTCACGGGATCGGGGCCGCTCATCAGTTCGCCGAGCGCTTTAGGCACGACTTGCCAGGAGAGACCGAACTTGTCGGTTAGCCAGCCGCATTGGACTTCTTCGCCGCCTTCGGTGAGCTTGGACCAAAAATGATCCACTTCGGCCTGGTCGGCGCAGTCGATGGAGAGCGAGATCGCCGGGGTGAATTTGTAGTGCGGGCCGCCGTTTAGGGCCTGAAACTCAACGCCATCCAGTTCAAAAGACATCACCATGACCTGTCCGGCCGGTCCCGGACCGCCTTCGCCATAGCGGGAAAGGCTGGTGATTTTTGAGTTCTTGAAAATGGATACGTAGAAGTTGACGGCTTCTTCGGCTTTATCGTCGAACCATAAAAATGGGGTGATTTTCTGTGACATACGATTCTCCTGGTTTGTTGATGCGGTCTTAATTGTGGTCTTCGCGGTCGCCCCAAATCGTTTGGAGATAGTCGATCTGGCGCGCGTGACCGGCCATGTGCCCGGCGGGGAAGGTCATCGCGAAGTCGTAGGGGAACTCTCCGAACGCCGTCCAGATCATCGTTTCCAGGGTTGCCGGCGTGGCGTTCTCCAGAGCCGCAATCAGTGCAGCGGACGAAGCTTCGATCAGTTTGGCGGCATCGTCGCGTGAGATATCGGTCGCCGCGTCGCGCGCATAAATCTGGGCGGCAGCTTCCTTAGCGGTGCTGGCGAGCGGCCATGGCTCCCCGCGCAGGAGAGTGGCGAAGGTGGCGTTGGCGCCGCCGCAGTGCGCCGCGATTTGCAGGGGCGTGCGCGCGCTGGGCGACGGTGACCAGTGTAGCTTATCGTCCGGCACATAGGAGAACGTGCTGAGCAGCAAGTCTCGGGAACTTATCACGGCGCTCTTCGCGCGGGCGATCGATTCTATGGCGGGTGAGACGAGAGTTTCCGGCATGATGGATATCCTCCAGGGACAATAGGTCGGTAAGGTGCTTGCTATTTCTTAGTCGCTTGGCGAAGCTGCTAATCGACATCGGAGCGCGCTGGGCCAATAAAATATTTTCTCTCGTGATTTGTGATAGAATAGATCGACCTTATCATGATTTTTTGCACTCTGCTGATCTTTATCATATCGGGCGTGATGCTCGTTGCGCCGCTTCGCCAATTGTCCGCCTATTTGGGAAAGGAAGAAACGCGTCTGCGCGGCGACGCGGAACGCCTTCCCACAGGGCGTCTTTTCTCCTGGAGATTACGTACCTTTGGCGCGCTGGTGCGGGATGAAAACCATCCCCAGCATCGCCTGGCGGCGCAGGTGGCGCTGCTTTTGGCTGTCGTGCTGCTGACGGTTTTGATGCTGCTGCGAATTTTGGCGGCGTGGCGTTAAATCCCTCCTTACACCTTGGGCTAAAGATGCTTTTTGCCGCCTTGGCGCATATGTTGCACTCTCCCCGCGCAGTGTGATAGAATGACGATATCTTCAGATCGTGGAGCGAACCCTTTGACCAACACCAGCAACGTGCGGACCATTCTCGCTACCGACTGCGGCAGCACGACCACCAAGGCCATTCTCATTGAAAAGAAGGGCGACGAGTATCGATTGACGACGCGCGGCGAGGCCCCGACGACGGTCGAGGCGCCGTTTGACGATGTCACCATCGGCGTCTCGAACGCCGCCCGCGAGATCGAAGAGCTGTCGGGACGCACGATTTTGGATGCGAATGGACAGGTCATTACCCCAACGGCGGCCAACGGCGATGGGGTGGATCTATATTTGAGCACTTCCTCGGCGGGCGGCGGCCTGCAGATGACGGTGGCGGGCGTAGTCAAGTCGATGAGCGCGGAGAGCGCGGAGCGCGCGGCGCTGGGCGCGGGCGCGATCATCATGGACGTCATTGCAGTGGACGACGGCCGCAAGGACTATCAGAAAGTGGAACGGATTCGGGCGCTGCGCCCGGACATGATCCTGATGTCCGGCGGCACGGATGGCGGCACGGTGACGCACCTGACCGAAATGGCCGAAATGCTGCGCTCGGCGGACCCGAAGCCTCGCCTTGGTATCGGCCTCAAACTGCCGGTCATCTTCGCCGGAAACGTCGAGGCCCGCAAATCCGTCCATGACGTCGCGGGCGATATTGTCGATATCCGCGAAGTCCCGAACCTGCGTCCCACGCTGGACCGCGAGAATTTGGGTCCGGCGCGTGAAGCGATCCACGATCTCTTTCTCGAACACGTCATGCAGCAGGCCCCAGGCTACGCGAAGCTCACTACCTGGACCAGCTCCGGCATTATGTCCACGCCGAACGCCGTCGGCAAGATCATGGAGACGATCGCGCGCGAGCGCAAGATCGACGTGCTGGGTGTGGACATCGGGGGCGCCACCACCGACGTCTTCTCCGTCTTCGGCGGCGTCTTCAACCGTACGGTCTCCGCGAACCTCGGCATGTCCTACTCCATCTGTAACGTCCTCACCGAGGCGGGCATCGCGAATATCGCGCGCTGGATCCCGTTCATGGCCGACGACGCTTATCTTCGAAATCAGCTGCGCAATAAGATGATCCGCCCGACCACCATCCCGCAGAGCCTGCGCGATCTCCAGATCGAACAGGCCGTCGCCCGCGAGGCGCTGCGCCTGGCCTTCGAGCACCACAAGTCGCTCGCGCGCGGCTTGAAGGGCGTGCAGACTAAAGCCGGCGTCGAGTTCGAGCGCGAGGCGACGGGCAAGACGCTCGTCAACATGATCGAGCTGGACATGATCATCGGCAGCGGCGGCGTTCTCTCCCACGCTCCTGAGCGAGCGCAGAGCGCCCTGATGATGCTCGACGCCTACCAGCCTGAAGGCGTCACCATGCTCGCCGTCGACTCTATCTTTATGATGCCCCAGCTCGGCGTCCTTTCCACGATCCTCCCCGAAGCCGCCACTCAGGTCTTCGAGCGCGACTGTCTGATCAAGCTCGGCCACGTCGTCGCCCCCATCGGAACCGCGAAGGAAGGCGAACCCTGTCTCACCGTCGTATTCAAGGATAGCACATCGGAAGTCGTTCCGTTCGGCCAGCTTCGCCTGATCCCACTGAAAGAAAACGAGACCCAGGAAGCCACGATCACGCCTGCGCGTAACTTCGATGTCGGCGCCGGCAAAGGCAAGCCGATCACCGTCACCCTCGAAGGCGGCGTCGTCGGCCTGATTCTGGACACCCGTGGCCGCCCGGTCATCATTCCCAGCGAGCCGACCCAGCGCGTCGCCAAATTGCAGGAGTGGCTTCGAGCCATCGGCCTCACCGTCCACACCGGCTCCTCCGAGTAACCCGCATGACCGCCGCAGACGCGCTTGCCTATTTGACCGCCCATGCCGATCCCCAAAAAGCAATCGGCATGGGCCGCTATTTCAAGACCGGCCCTGGCGAGTATGGCGAGGGCGATTCGTTTCTCGGCCTCACCGTCCCGCAAACCCGCGCGGCCGCCAAACGCTTTCAAGCTCTGAGCCTCTCCGAAACCGAAGCGCTTCTGCATTCATCCCACCACGAAGCCCGCCTCCTCGCCCTGCTCATCCTCGTGAACCAATATCAAAAGGGTTCGCCACAGACCCAAGAGGCCATCTTCACCCTCTATCTCCGCAGCACCCAATACATCAACAACTGGGACCTGATCGACGGGACTGCCGAATATATCGTCGGCGCACATTTGCAGCACACCGGCAAGCAGATCCTGATCGATCTCGCCCATTCTCCCGATCTCTGGCGCCGCCGCATCGCCATGCTCTCTTGTTTCCACGACATCAAACAAGGCAACGCCGCGCCCTCTTTCGTCATCATCGATATCCTCAAAAACGATTCGCATGACCTGATCCAAAAAGCCGTCGGCTGGATGCTCCGCGAAATCGGCAAACGCTGCTCCCGCGCCGAGATCGTCGCCTGGCTGGCTCAAGACAGCCAATACAAAGCCCTCCCGCGCACGACGCTGCGCTACGCCATCGAGCATTTCACTCCAGAGGAGCGGCAGTTGTATTTGAAGGGAAACGTGGTATCGTTCCACCAATCTGGTGGAGAGATATGATGGAGACAATTCACATAATCAGGAGTGCTTATTTAGAAAATGAACGTCTTGTTTGGATCCGCGAGCCTGAGAAAAACCTGAACGCAGATCATCTCTTTGTATTTCTTGATGGAGAGCTTTACCGTGAGCGGGTCGAAGCGAACGCCGTAATCGACAAACTCCTTGCGAATGACGAAATTGCGAACGCCTGGTTTGTGTTCGTTTCGATGGAAAGCGTCGAATCGCGCTGGCGAGAATGTCCCTGCTATCCGCCGTTTGCGAAATTTATCGTGGAAGAGCTGCTTGTGTGGCTGGAGGGACATTATCCAGGGATAACAGCCGCCCGGCGAAGAACATTAGTCGGCTTGAGCTATACGGGTCTGGCGGCGGCGTTTGTCGCGAACGAGTTTCCGGACGCTTTCCAAAAGGTCATCGCTCAATCCGGCTCCTTCTGGTCCGATGACTGTCGGCTTATTGACGAGTTCCAGCGCATCTCTCGCAGAAGCTCCACGGGATTCTATCTGGATGTGGGGCGCCAAGAGACGCAGCAGAATGTTCGTCATCGCGAAGATGTGCTGCAAGTGGTTTCTCAGATTGACGCGGTCAGAAGATTTCGGGACGTTTTGCAGGAACGAGGATACGCGGTCAAATATACCGAGTTTGACGGCGGCCATGAGTTCGCCGCATGGCGTAAGACGCTGCCGGATGCTTTGCTTTGGGCGCTTGCGCCCTAAACGTTGCTTTGGTCAAGAGCGGTGCTCAATCTGCCGCCATATCGTTCGGCGGCGTCCGTTATGGGTATGTATCTTTTGATATGCGGCGTCATTCGTCGCTGTTTATGCTCTGCCCACGACCGGAGGTCGCCGTTTGCCGAATTCCCTTGTCCGACAATTCGTAGTTTCTCTGTACGCACTCGCATTCGCCGCAGGCGTCATTATTTCTTGTGCGCCTAGCGCATCCGCCGCGCCCGCCGAAAGCGCTTCCGCGAAATCCGCCATTGAAGCTGTCTATGATGAAATTAACGCCTCTTTTGAGCGGCGTGATCTGCCCCAGATGATGTCTTACTTCACCCCCGACTACACGGAAGTCGATGAGAAGGGGAAGCGGCATAACAAGGAATCGGCGCGGCAGGGGTATCAGAAGCAGCTAGGGCAAATCAAAAGCATTCAAAGCCGCTACTCCATCTTGAACGTCACGCCGTCGCCGGACGGGACTCTGGTGGAGATGAAGCTGCACTCGGACGGGGTGGGGGTGAAGCGAGTACTGTTCGCCCGGCTCAAAGGAACATTCGTCAGCGACCTGCATGTGCGCGATTTGTGGGTGAAGACCCCGCAAGGCTGGCGATTGCAGCACCGCCAGACGCTTGAGAACAATCTTAAGATCCATCCTGGCTAAATGCTTGCTGGGGTGTGCGATGTCATCGGCGCCGACACAGATATTGGGGCACAAAATTTAGATGTGCGGGCAGGCTTTCCTCCCTGCTGTTTCGCGCGCGGTGAGGTCGATCAGCCTGGGCAGGCATTTCCAAATGTGGTGTCGGTAGGCGCTGTTTGGCCTAGTGTTAGCACGAAGGAGTCCGATGGATCCTCCGCGCCGGTAGCGTCATTCTTCACGAAGAAGTTGACGGTCATTTTCCCATTATTAATTGTTCCTGTGAAAATGGTGGGAGCCTGTACGCCCACCGCCGGAGTGAGATGCGAGACTCCAGTCACCACGAAGTTGCCCGCGCTGTTAGGCGTGATTGGACCATTAAAGTGAGCGCTGAAGCCGCAATGCATCGCAAAATCACCTCCCGTGTTTGTTAGGTGAAGGGCAATTGTGGAGATGGTGCTGATGCCTGTTTGCTGGCCTCCCCAATCTCCCAGAGTTGCGTTATGTTCCAAAGGCGCGTCGTCTCCTCCACTTCCACCTCCGCAGCCGGAAATGACTAGGACCGCCGACAACATGGTAATCACTCGTATGGAACTGCGCATCGTGTATCTTCTTCTTTCTCAGTGGCTTCGGCGATCTCTCAACTGTCGCATGTTATTTTACACTCTCTTCATGAAGCCTGCAAGTCATTCTCGTATTTATTGTTGAGTTTTGTCAGTTTTATACGTGTGACGCCGTTGCTCCCGCAAATACCCCGCGATCATCACAAACCCCTGCACCGCCATCACGTTTGTGACGCCATAGAAGATAAATTCTTCCAGCGGCAGCGGCCCCGCGTAAACGCCGATCACGCGTTTTGGGTCGACGCTCCAGATGCCATGCCCGAGGGCGAGAGCGTCGCAGGCTCCTAAGTACAGAGTGGCGAGGGTGGAGACGACGAGTAGGAGGCGGCGGCGTTTCCAGAGTTCGCGGCGGGCGACGAGCCATTGGATCGCGATTACGGGAAGCGCCCAGAGGAGCTCGTACATGAGATAGGCGTGCGGGGTTTGCATCAAAGGTCGTCGCCTCCGGAGAGGCGCGCGTTTTTGGAGAGCCAGACGGTAAGGAGGCAGATGAGGATGCTTTGTAACCCGTAAAAGGCGTATTCTTCCCAGGGCAGGTATCCAAGGAAGTGGCTGCGCGGGGCGAAGACGGGGTCGAACGACCAGAGGCCGATGCGGGCGGCGTGGTTGTCCCAGGGGGTGGTGTAGACGAAGGCGAGCGTGCAGACGAGGACACAGGCAATCCCATGGCGGCGCTGGAATTTGCGGCGCAGCAGGGCGGCGAGAAGGAGAATGGGGACGACGAGGAAAATTAGCAGGAACCCAGCATAGGTCATGCGCTATTATAGCTTAGGACGGTCTCGATTAAAGCTCAGGCTTTTTGGGATCGCCTTAGAAAGTATCTTCGTTTCCCATGTCACAAAAGAAGGTCGTGATCGTCGGCGCCGGGATCGGCGGACTGGCGACCGCCATGCGCTTGCAGGCGCGGGGCGGGTTTTCGGTGACGGTGCTGGAAAAGAACGCCACGGCCGGCGGACGGTGCAATATTTGGGAGGCCGAGGGGTTCCGGTTCGACACCGGGCCGTCGCTGCTTCTGATGACCGACATCTACCGTGAGCTGTTCGCCTTCTGCGGGGCGGACTTCGACGCGCTTGTTCCCCTGATCCGTATGGAGCCGAATTATGGGGTCCACTTCGGCGACGGTTCCTCCATGATCATGTCGAGCGATCTGCCGACGATGATCGCGGAGCTGGAAAAGATTGAGCCCGGATCTGTCTCTGGATACTATCGGTTTCTCGAAGACGCCGGACGCAAGTATCGCATTGGTCGGTCGGAGTTCGTCGAGAAAGACTTCCGCACGGCGGGCGACTTCTTCACGGCGCATAATTTAGGGCTCCTCAAGAAGCTCAATGCGCTGGACAAGCTCTACACACACGTTTCCCAATTCTTCAAAGACGATCGGCTGCGCCAAGCGTTCTCGATGCAGTCCATGTATCTCGGCATCTCTCCCTTCGACGCGCCTGCCGTCTACACCCTTCTCCCATACACTGAACTCGCCGAGGATGGCCTTTACTACCCTAAGGGCGGACTTTACTCGCTGCCGCGCGCGATGGTCAAGGTCTGCGGGAATTTAGGCGTGGATATCCACACGGAGCAGCAGGTCAGCGAGATTGTGATCCGGGATGGGAAGGCGATTGGCGTTCGCGTGGGCGGCGAGGTCATTCCGGCGGACATTGTGATCTCCAACGCCGACTTGCCTTATACCTACACGGACTTGTTAGAGGCGCGCCCGAAACGATACGAAGAGAACTCGTGGCGCAAGCAGGCGTTTACCTCGTCGGCCTTCGTGATGTATCTGGGGACGGATCGGCAGTACCCCGAGCTTCACCATCACAACTTCTATCTTTCGAGCGATTACAAGCGCAACTTCGAGGAGATCTTCGACGCCAAGGTTGCCCCGCGCGATCCGTCGTTCTATATCAACGCGCCGGGACGCACGGACCCGTCCGTCGCGCCCGAGGGCGGGGACAATCTCTTTGTGCTCGTTCCGATCCCGCATCTCACCCAGCAGCAGCAGTGGACGGACGAGCAGATCTCGGTGTTCCGAGAGAAGGTCTTTGATCGGCTAGAAGCGCGGGGACTGACGGACTTACGCAAACATGTCGTGGTGGAGCGGGTAATAACTCCGCACGATTGGGAGCGGCAATACAGCCTCAAGTTTGGCGCGGCCTTTGGGCTGTCGCATGGGATTTTTCAGGTCGGATATTTCCGGCCTGCAAATAAAGCCCCACATGTGGGTAACCTGTACTTTGTGGGGGCGAGCACCGCGCCGGGCACCGGCGTGCCGCTCGTCTGCCTGGGAGCAAAGCTCGTATCCGAGCGAATCGCAGCGGACGCCGCTTAGAAAACATCTCATCATGCCGCAAACGGAGCTGGACCTGGCCTATGGTCTATGCAAGCGCATCAACGCGCACCATGGCAAAACGTACTACTTCAGCACTCTCTTTTTCCCGCCCGAAATCCGCCAAAGCGTCCACGCCCTCTACGGGTTCGTGCGCTACCCGGATGAAATCGTGGACAATCCCCAGCCAGGCGACGATCCCAAGCGGGGCCTTCTCGAATACCGCGACGCCACCCGCATGGCTCTCAAGATCGGAAGCTCCAGCAACCCGGTGCTGGCCGCCTTCGCCGACACCGCCAAGCGCTACGGGATTTTCGAAAAGTATCCTCTGGCGTTTCTCGACGCCATGGCGATGGATCTCACCCGCAGCCGCTATGAGACCTTCGAAGACCTCAAGACCTACACCTACGGCAGCGCGTCCGTCGTCGGCCTGATGATGTGCTGCGTGATGGGTGTGACCGATGAGCAGGCGCTTGTCCACGCCCACGACCTGGGCCTCGCAATGCAGCTCACCAACTTCTGGCGCGACATTGGCGAGGACTGGCGCGACCGCCAGCGCATCTACATCCCCCAGGAGGACCTGCGGCGTTTCGGCTACACCGAAACCATGCTCGCCAACGGCGTCGTCAACGACGCCTTCCGCGCGCTCATGCGCTTCCAGATCGCCCGCGCCCGAGAATACTACGCCTCCGCCGACCTCGGAATGGCCAGCATTCCATCGCGCTGTCAATTGCCCGTCATGCTCGCCCGCCATCTGTATGCCCAAATCCTCGACAAGATCGAAGAAAACGACTACGACGTCTTCGGCCGTCGCGCCCGCACCACGGCGCTTGAGAAAGCCAGCGCGCTCGTTCGATTGAGGATGAGCCGGGCTGCGTAATTCGTCTGCTGGATACTTTTGCGGGCTTTGATCCTTTGCCGCTCCGCACCTGCATCGACGCGACATCTGGCGGGTCCGTAAAGGCCCAAACTTCGTTAGGTACTTCGTCGTCAGTTTTTTGTCGCATGATAAAGTTGAGGGACTTGCGGGTCGTAAAAGGAGCATTCGAACTCGTAAGCGATGTCAACTAATTGGTTCATCGTCTGATCTTTCAATCCATAGCAGTCAATTCGGAAGTGCTGGGGGGACCATGTGACTTGAAATGCTCCCTCACCTTCGCCCCCCTGCCAATTGAGTTCGATGCACGTTTTCTCTAAATAGAACGGTTCGATGTCGGAAAATACGGCGTGCATTCTTGCGATCATATCGTCAATTGGAAGGGAAGCGAGTTCTGCAACGGATTCGCCTTTGCACAGCGCTTCGTAAATCTTCTGCGGCGTCTTTTGTAAGTATGGGCCAGGCCGCCAAAAATTCAAGTCATAACTCATGCTGCGATCCTTTGGACTACAGTTTGACGCGCGGTATTATCTTCGTAATGCTCCGTAATTGTTAGGATTCCTTCTTGCCATTCAAATTGGACAACGCTGAGAAATGATAGGCAATAGAAATTCGATCCGCCCTTGCTTTCAATCCCAAACAGTTCGCCACTGATCGTGTAGCCGAATACTTGATCCACCATAAAACTGAAGCGAGAATTCGTGGCGGCGTGCCTGTCGTAGCCACGGCCACCACGTTCGCGAGTAATGCCCTCACTGATAACGATCTCATGTCCAACGAATGATTGCAGGGCTTCGACGAGGGCAACCGCTTCGTCGCCCGAAAGTCTTATCCGCTGGGTTTGTCTAATTGTCTTGCCTTCAATATCCATGTTGACCTTTGTCTTCTTCTGTCTTCGGATAAGAGAAGCAGCTTTGGGGCACGTATTCTTTCGTCTGATGGCTGCTTTCCCAGTACAGTTTGATCAGCCGCACGCTCCGGCCGTTCTTTTCGTAATACTCTACGACGATCGGGTAGGGATGGTTCGCCTGAAGCGTCACCTGCGCGGAATCCTCGGAGGCGGGGTGGATCGACCAGTTGTCGATCAGCAGTTTGCCGTCGATGTAGAGCCGGACTCCGTCGTCGGAGGCGGTGTAGAAGGTGTAGGTCTCGGAGTAGCGTGGCGTGATCTTGCCTGTCCAGCGGACTGAGTAAGGGTTCCATATCGGCAGGCGCGCATCGACTTGCTTGTGCGTCCAATTGAAATTGATGGCGGGATCCGGGCGCTTGAAAAGCGGCTGTTCGAAGTTTTGGCCCAGAAAGTATTCCCCGAGCAAACCACTGCCGTCTCCGCCGCCGTCGACTTTGCCCACCCCATTAATCTTAGGACGCTTCGGCTTCTGGCCCTTGTCGACCGGCCACACCAGGTTGCCGCGCGCGCTGTGTGAACCGATGGATGCCGGAATCAGAGGAAACGCATGTGGCTTGGGGCTGGCGACCGGGCGGCGCATCGCTTTGGGAACGAGCGCGCCTGGGATCGCGTCGTTTTTTTCCTCATGGACTGTCGGGAGCTGCGGAGTGCGGACCGGAGTGCTGAAGTTCCAATCACGGTTGGACGCTGTCTGACGATTCGACGGACCGGACTGGCGCGGTGAGCCTTGTCCGCCGGCGTCTTGCACTATGCGCGCCACGCTTGGGTTTACGCCGACGCCATGCGCTGCCGTATTTTTACCTCGGGGAGAGGAGGGGGCATGAGACGCGCCATGATCGCCCGACTTCTCCATTCCTGTTCGGCCATCCTGGCTCGTGTGTTGAGGAGAGGGGACGGACGCGAGGCGACGCTCGGCGGCTTGACCCGTTTGCTTGCCGTCGCCGGGTTTGCGGAAAGCTTTCCGCCCTGTCGTTCCCGTCGGCGTCTGTCCCGCCGTGTCTTGTTTTCCTTGGCCTTGCGCCGCCGTGCGGATTGGGCTGCTGGCGATGCTTTGCCGCGGTCCGGCGGCTTTCGGGACTCCAGCGTCACTCAATCGGGCGTGCTGTTCAGTGTCTGGCCTATGGGCGGCGTTCGCTTCCTGCTCGGCCTTCTTTTCCTCTGCTTTTATCCATGAGCTGGACTGGGGATCCGCCGCCGCGTTTTGCGACATTTGCTTGGGCGCTCGCGTCTGCGGCTTGATCGATTTCTTTGTCTGCGCCGATTGTACGAGGCGTGCTTCGCGCGCATGATGCTTGAGCGTAGGGAGGGCAGAGTTGGATTTTCCTGAGATCGTTGTTTCTTTGCCTGAGTCTTCGTTGTCAGATTGCGAGTTTTCGGGCGGCATGGCTTCCAGCTGGATCAGCCGGGTGGGAAGCGGCGGTATTGGTTTCTGGGCCGGAGCTTGCGCGGCCTTCCAAGTGTCAGAGGCGCCGATGCAGGTGATCACGCCGGCGTTCAGACAGAGCGCCAGCAGGAAAGGTTTGATCAGGCTCTTATCGTTTCCCATGCTTCGCCTCAGGGGTTGGGGCCTTGGAGCCGAGCTTGACAGGCTCCGTCGCGACGACAATCGGCGCGGCGCTTCCGGCGCGGGTGAGGGTTTCGCTGACGATATCCATGACGGAAATCAGAGTTTGCGTTTTTTGAGTTGGCGCGACATTCACCACGACCGCCGCGTTCGGATGCGCGGCGATTTCCCGCTGAAGCGCCGCCGGCATATCGGCGGGCGCGAGGGTGTGGGCGTTGAGATAATAACGGCCGTCCGGCGCGACGGTGAGAGTGAGGCGTGGCGGCGTCGTTGTGGCCGCAGTCGCCGATGCGTTGTCTCGGGGGATATTGAGGCCGAGACCCTGCATCTTGACCATCGACATCGTCGAGAACATAAAGAAGACCAGCAGAAAGAAGATCGTATCGATCATCGGAACGATCTCGATCCGCGCCTTGCGCAGCTTTGGCTCCGGGAACTTCATGGGCGGCGCGCCTCCAGATTTCTTGGAAGCGTGGCGATCGTGACACTTGCGGCGTCCGCCTGTTTCGCCAGATCGAATAATCTCAGGAACCGAGAGGCGGGCAGCTCTTTATCGCAATTGATCAGCACGGTCAGGGTTGGGTCTGTCTGTACGCGCCCACGCAGCGACGTCAGCATTTGCGCTTCGGTGCAGCGGTCTTTGTCCAGAAATAACGCGCCGTCGCGCGCCGCCGTCAGCACTACCTGATGCTTCGGGGCAGGACGCGATGTCTCACTTTCCGGCAGGGAGACGCGCTTTGCGTTGAGGGAAACCATGGACAGGCTGGTGATCATAAAGAAGACCAGCAGAAAGAAGATGGTGTCGATCATCGGCACGATTTCGATGCGCGCCGGTTTGATTTCAGGCGATGACATCTTCATATTCGGTTTCCTTGGATTGTCGGTTCGCAATCAGCTCGACCGCCTGGGTCGCGCCGCGCTCCATGGCTCGCACCACCGCGCGCGCCTGCTCTCCGAGAGCGTTATATCCGACAAGGGTCACGATCGCAATCGCAAGTCCCGTCGCCGTTGCGATCAGAGCCTCCCCGACGCCGCCTGTAATCATCGACGGCCCATTCAGGGAGCTGGGATCCGCGACGACGTGGAACGCCTTGATCATTCCCGTCACCGTCCCCAGCAGTCCCAGCAGTGGAGAAACGGTGATGACCGTATCCAGAATCCCCAGGCGCTGTGTGACCTTCGGTGTTTCCTCCTGCGCCAGCACTTCCAAGGACCGCTCGATCGCCGCGACATCTCGATGCCGCCGTGTGATGGCGTGCGCGAGCACCCGCCCGACGGGGCCGTGATGGCTGCGGGCCAGCTCCAGCGCCTCGTCGTCGCGCCCGTCATGCATCTGCTCCATCACGCGCGCGATCAGCAGGTCCGCGCCGGCCAGCGCCCGCCGCAGCGCCCCGGCGCGTTCGATCATTACCGTTACGGACAATATGGCGCATGCCAGCAGCGGCCACATCACCGGACCGCCGCGCAGCAAAAACTGAAGACCGTGAACAAACATGGGATCTCCTCGGAGCTCGCCGATCGAAAGGCAAAGCATACGTGAAAGAATAGTACCATGTCTATGGCGGTTATCTCATGGGGAGGGAGACGCAGATGCATTCCGAAGGCGGAACGCAAGAAAAGGCCCCCTTTCACATTCTAAAGATAAGTGAATGGGGGCCGCGCGATCTGTTCCGAGAAAGATATTTAAGTTGTTCGGAACGACATCACCGAAGACGTAATCGAAGCGCCGGAGCCGCGCGATGTGACGGTGTAGTAATAGGTTATCCCGCGCATCAGGCCGCCAATTCCCATCAAGTGAGTCGTCACGGGCGCAGCGAGCGAGAGGCTACTTCTCAGACTGCTGGGCGTTAGTCCAATGGAAACGATGGAATCCGACGCAATGTTCGTTTTCCAGGTGATCATAGCCGCCGCACGCATGACGGTATGAGTGGGAGCGCTGACCAGCGAGATGATGGGAGACGGCGCGACGGGGGCGGCCGCCGCCAGATGGTCGATGAGGCTGGCGCCTTTGAAAGATCCCCATCCGGTCGCGTTGTCGTAGCCGGCATAGGTGTGGAAATACAAGTTAGTGCTTCCATCACGAATATCAAAGAAGTCTTGCGTGTAGCGGGAGTCCTTGCCGATCTTGTAGATGAGCGGATTGATGAACCCGACCGGCGCGGCGCCGTTGGCGGCGCGCTGCTGGTTGACCAGGGCGGTGAAGGCCGCCCAGAGCGGCGCCGCACAGCTCGTGCCGCCGAAGATGCACCATCCGCCATTGTAATAGACTGAGTAGCCGGTATAAGGATCGGAGTTCAGCGCAACGTCTGGAACGTTACGCGCGATGTTGGATGCGCCGACGCCGGCCTGGTAATCGGGTTTGGCCCAGACTGCGCTGATTCCGCCGCCGCCTGCGCCATTGTTCGCAGAGCCATGGTTCCAGGTCGTTTCTTTCAGATACGTCCCGTTCGCGTTGAGAAAGAGCTGCGTGCCGCCGACGCCCGTCATATAAGGCTGCGAGGCCGGATCGTTGACGCTCAGTGATTGCCCGTTATCGTAGGCGCCGGAATCGCCGGAGGCCGCGAAAATCGTCTGCCCTTGCGCCGCCATCTGGCGAAACGCCGTATTCTCCGCGTTTCGAATGACCGGGCTGCAGAATGGCTCCGAAATGCCCCAGGAGGTGCTGACTTGTTTTGCGATGTTGTCGCTGGCGATACGGTTATACGCCGCGATCACTCCCGCCGCCGTGTTCGGGGCCTCGTAGACCATAATCTTGCTCGCTCCAGGAGCGAGCGCCATCATCATCTCGATATCCAGAGTCACTTCCCCGGAGTTCACGCCCGCTTGGCCGTTAGCGCCGCCGACCAGGACGTTCTGGAGGGGAACATTGGGCAGTTTATACGCGCTTGCGTACTGGGCGATATCGCGCGGATTGTATCCGTCCAGCTGAAATAGGCCAAGCACCTGCCCGGAGCCGTCAAGCTTTTTGGTCGAGTTCTTGAGGGTCAAGCCAGTGAGGTTATAAGCCTTACGGATATCGTCCGGCGTGAGCGTTCCTCCGGGGCCGTGACCGACTTGATAGGGCTGAAGCGCCTGCGCCGTCGCTTTCGGAACCAGATAGCTCTGCGCCGCCCAGTGCGCCGATTCATCCAGGCCCACGACGCCGCTGAGCTGCGTGGCGATAGAGGCGGGAACGCGCGGCTCGGCGCTGGGCGCCCGGAAGGACGAACCGTCCGGCGCGCGGAATGCGCGCATCTGCAGCCCCATCGATTTCTCCACGGCGGCGTTGGATGCTTGTACGGTCACGAGTGTTCGGTTTTCGAATGTCCCTGTAACAGTGAAGCCCTGGGCGCGGGCATATTGGACGACGGCGTTGTAATCCGCCGCCGTGGGCGCATACCGGTCGATGAACTGCTGCTGGGTGAGAAAACGGCCGTATTGAGGATCCTTGGGATCGTAGAGGCGGCGCAGCTGGTCCGAGAGCTGAGATTCATTGCGCAGCGGCAAAGAAAGAGCGAGCGCGATGGACTGAGCGGCCGGCGCTCGTCCGACCAGATGGGCCGTGGCGGCGGCTTGCGAGAGATGTCCGCGCAGCGGGACCGTGCTTTGCGCCTGAGCCGATGCGCCGCCGAAGCGAGCCGCCAGAGCGAGGCAGGCGATCCCCGCGCCGATCGAAGATTTATTCATGGTTCCGAGACCCTTGATACGCTTGGATTTCAAATATCCGCCAGGAATCGCAGGGGCATGTAAATTGCAATAAACCCAATAAGATCACCAGGGTTTTCCTCAAATGTTATGGAAACTGGCGAAGTTGAAATATTGCGATGGACACGCCGCAGGAGATTACCGAGCGGCTGAGCCTTTGATGGGCACGGTATTATTATCGGAAGCAGTAAAAAGGACAGGCAGATGTCAAATCTACGAGGATTGAGTCGGAGTCGTGGCGATGGGTGAGGATGGAAGGAAAAGTGTGAGGCCCGAGGTGGGAAGGGTGGTCCCCCCGGCAGGATTCGAACCTGCGGCCGACAGTTTAGAAAACTGTTGCTCTATCCGCTGAGCTACGGAGAGACGAAGCGCGAATTGTCGAGAGGGAAAATTGGAGCGGGCGACGAGGATCGGACTCGCGACATTCTGCTTGGAAGGCAGACGCTCTACCACTGAGCTACACCCGCTTAATGAGTATAGTATACCTCAATAATCAGAATTTCGTACAGTCTTTTGATGAAAAAAGCCCTGCCCCATTCGGGGCAGGGCTTGGAAGTCATGCGATTAATATTGAACTGTCAGCACAGGACGGCCCGTGGCGGCCTCGCGGCTGCCGAACTTAAAGTAGATGCCGGCGGATGTGGTGTCCAGGATCTGAAGCGTGACTACCTGACCATTCTTATCTTTCAGGTAGTTCGTGAGGTCCCAGGTGTAGTCGCCTACGGCGGAGGTCACGATACTGGTCCCGGCCAGCGTTCCCGTGCTCAGCGCGTCGGATGTCAGGCCGCCTCCGGCGACGGCGCTGGCGAACGAGAGCGTGGAGTCAAGCCAGGAGTTGTCACTGACGCCGTAGACGCTCAGCGGGACCGCTTTGCTGGTGGTCGTGCTGGTGATTGTCATCTTCAGCTGCGCCGCCGTGATCGGCTTTGTGGCGCCGGTCAGGTCGAACTTCAGATACGTCACCCATCGTCCCGTGGTCGTGTTACGATAGACGCCCAGCATGGTTTCAGCGCCGTGCTTGGCCGTGTCGGTGGCCTGGACATAAGAGTCGCTGATCGGGGAGAGAGCCAGCGTTGTTGGAAGCGCCGGCGCGTCGCTTGATGTCGGGATTACGATCACGGTCATCGAATAAGCTGGGAACACATAGTCGAATGCTCCGCCGGGAACAGTGAAGTTTGAGGGTGTCAGTCCTGCGTTGCTTGCATCCTCCGACTTGCCGTACTGATACACCTCAGCCGGAGCGGATCCCACGGGGAATGCTCCCAGGTTGATATGGCCTGTCAGCGCAACCGCCGAGGACTTATTGACGACCAGAAGCGCCAGGCGTCCGTCCTGAAGCTGCGCCGCGTAAACCGGCAGTTTATTGTAATCCGAGTTCGCACTCACGACTTTGTCGCCGCTGCGGCCCCAGTGCGTCATGAGCTCCATGGCGCGATAGGCCGGGTAGGGAGTATTGGCGGGTGTATCCGCACGATCGCCAGTGGCCAGAACGCCATAATCTCCGAAAATTCGCCAACCATACAGCGATGAGTTGTTGTTGTGGGTTTCCGAGGCGTTATGCAGATTCCACCACATGCACGCGTTGAACTCGGTTTTGGCGATGTTCGCAAAATTATCGGCTAAGAACAGGCCGTTGACCAGGCTGACGGTTTGCTTGCCGGGCGCCGACGACACCGAGTTCGTCTCCGTTGCGGCCAGCTCAATGGAGTCCGATCCGGCCCCGATGTAGTCGGTAAGCATTTTGCGGATGAACGCGGCGTCCGAAGGCCATTTCGATGCGCTGAGCAGGAGGCCGTCATCCGATTCGGCGCCAGGCTCCTGGGGGTACTGGTGGTGGATCAGAAACTCGGGCAGAATGTGGACGCTCTTGAGATACGCCAGCACGACGGGAGACCAGCCGTGGTGGACCTTGTTACCTTCATTGGGATTGACGGCGTTGCGCGCGCTATTGCCGTAGGTGTCCTGTCCGGGGAAAATGACCACGCCGACCTTGATGTTCGGATCGACCGCGTGCATCTTGGTCAGGAACTGAGCGGCGTAGGTCCCATAGGTGTACCCATCATGAGCGACGCCCGAGAGGGTGCTGCCGGCGACGCCATGCTTGTCATTCTCCCAGCTGCCGAAGCATTCATTGCCGATTTCCCAGTATTTGATGTTGAACGGAGCTGGGTGCGCGATGCGCAGGAAGTTCAACCCGTCGTCCTTCGCCAGCGGACTCGCTCCGCGAATCGCCGCCCAGTAGCCGATCGTGTTCCAGTACTTGCCCTTGGAATCGGTGCCAATGACGGTGGTGTTCGTCGTGGCGCCGTTGGCGTAGGCGACCCAGGCCGCCGCCATTTGCGGCGTGCCGCTGCCGTAATTCACCGTGATGTAGGATTGTGCTCCAGTCGCCTCCGCAAGTTTGGCGAACGTTGGGAACGAAACGGTCCATGGATTTGAACCGCCGTCCGACTTGCCGGTGTTCCAGCTATAGCCGTCCGAAGTGGAGCCGCCGGGGAAGCGCAGCACTTTGTTGCCGATGGAAGTCAGCGCGGTTTGAGTGGACGGCAGGGTGAACTTATTGTCCCAAACAGCGGTGTTCAAGCCAAAGAGGCGTGGATCGATCGTACGAATCGGGGTGGAGGCGTCCACAGTCAGGGTTGCGTCGGTGCGAGGGGGTAAGTTCGAGCCGACCAGTCCGATGTCATCGATATAAAATGTGGGAATGGCGCTGCCGCTCTGATTGCTGAACCAGAATCCATCGAGCGTGAGCTTGTCGTCGACGGCGAGGGCGGTGAGCGGGATCGTCACCTTGGTCCATGTGTTCGCCGCGAGCGGAGCCAGAAGCACGCCCGTCTTCTGCGCGCCGTTCAGCGTTCCGTAAACAGTGACTTTCTGGCCGCCCGTAGCCCCGCCGTTAATCCAAAAGGTGAGGTCGGTGTAGTTGCTGCTGTCGATGGCGGTATGGTGCACGTAAAGCGCCTGATAACCGCCTGCGGCCACGCTGATAGAGGTGCTTCCGGACTGGGCGGCGGCTGTGCTGGAGTAATTCAGTGTCGCCCAGCCGTAATTTTGCCAGCCGTTTTGAAGACTGTCATCGTAAACGATTTGATCGGGCGCCTGAGCGTGGGCGCCCGGCTGCATACCGAAAGCGCCCAGAGCCGCCAAAGCGACCAGGGTATTGCGAAGTGACATATTGATAGAACTCCTGGGGAGCAAACATACATTTTAGTGGTTTGCATGACAACACAGACGTGCGCTGTCGTATACAGTTAGATCATAGATTGACGCAGTGTCAATCCATAGTCCAACAGTATTATTGGAGCATTCTGCAAGGAACTGCAGAAAATCCAGTGTGTTTGCCTGATTAGGTTTGTCGGAGGGTTGTCAAAATTTAGTACTCCTTGATTGTTGTCTTTGTTGTAATCGCACTGCAGTCTAATCGGAACAGTTGCACGCAAGATAAGAGCGGGACGACTGCGGCGTTGAATCAGAGGAGTATGAACACGACGGGCGGAATCTGCGTCTTAGGTCACAATTAAAACGAAATAAAGGTGTCCGGCTGCGGACATCTTTATTATACGGCGCCTTTATTGCATTCAGCAAGGATACGGGGATTTTTTTTTGTTACCGCCTGTTAATATTGCGTTGTAATAGTAAGCTAGTCTGTTAATCTAAGAAGCTGCTCGACGAATTTCGCATGTTCAGTTCCTTCTTTTCACACGAGCCATTGTTCGAAAAGGTCGCGGCTTTCCTGGGGAAGGACGCCTTCGATCCTCCATAGCGGCTCCCAGGCGCATGACGCAGGGTTCCAGCGTGGAGACTAAGACTACATCGCCCGAATGCATTCACCCGGTTGTGGCCGCGCGCAACGATCCTCAGCGATTCACCCTCTCCTTCTCTGTGTTTTCGTGATTTGGAGTACATACCGGCCATATTGGCTCTTGAAACCTGCGGCAGGCAATCTTGATGTGATATCAAAGCGATTTTATGGAACAATATTACGCATCCTGTCGTCTACCGTCAAAGCTGCATTATATGCTCCAAGTCGAGACGTGAGCGGCGCAGCAGAGCGCCAAGGAACCGTATGAACGTCCGCGACCAAATCGATGCTGTTCCCACGCTGAAGTCCGGCCCAAGTCCGGCTCGCGCTGACGAAGCCGAACGTCAGGCGCGGATCTTAGAAGCCATCCTCGCCAGTCTTTCCGATTTTATCTTTGCTTTGGATTTGGAGGGACGCCATGTCTTTGTTGGCGACGCGGCTTTGCGTGCGCTTGGCAAAGCGCGTGAGGACGTTTTAGGCAAATCCCTCTTCGAAATCGGGCTCCCAGAACTTCTGGCGGAGCACGTCGATCAAGTTTTCCGAAAGGTTGTCGCTGAGGGACAGACGCTGCAAAGCGACATGGAGGCCCTGACGCCGTTTGGGCAGCGCCGCTTCCAATATCTCTACACCCCTATTTTTTCTCCCGAAGGCGATCTGGAGACCGTGCTTGTCAATAGCCGCGACATCACCGCCGAGCGCCGGGCGCTGGAAGCTCTCAGCGAAAGCGAAATCCGCTTTCAGACGCTGCTTGAGCGGTGCCACGACGCGATCGCCGTTTCCAAGGGCGCTGTCCATGTCTACGCGAACCGCGCCTACGCCAATATGTTCGGATATGATCGCGCCGAGGAAATTAGCGGTCTGCCGGTCTTCGATTTTATCGCGCCGTCGGCGCGCGAGCAGATCGCCGAGCGGATTCGCCTGCGCGGCGCGGGGGAGGCGATCGAGACGATGTACATCACGCGTGGGCTTCGGCGTGGCGGCGAGGAGTTCGACATGGAGATAAGGGTCTCCACGTATCTCTGGCGCGATGAGTTGTACACGCTTGTGATCCTGCGCGACGTTTCGGAGGAGCGCCGTCGCGACTCCGACTTGCGGCAGCAAACGGCGGCGATCAAGAGCCACCAGGATTGGCTCGAAGCCGTACTGAACCTGCTCCCGGTCGGCCTGACCTTCGTGGAGCCAGGCGCCGGCCGTATTGTGTTCGCCAACGGCAAGGCGAATGAACTGGCGGGCGGCGACTTCGTGTCGGCCCTGCTGGAAGACAAGCAGCGTGATGTTTACTCTCATTACGACCAGGAGGGAACTCGTGTTCCACTGGAACAGCTGCCATTCGCGCGCGTCGCGCAGGGCGAGCGTATCCAGGGCATGGAGATCAATTGGCGGACTCCCGCAGGCGACCGGCCGCTGCTGGTGTTCGGCGATATGATCCCGGCGCTGCACGGTCACAGCGAGACAGGGGTGGTGGTTTTTCAGGATATTGGGGAGCAAAAAGAACTTCAGAGCCGCCTCGCGGCGTCGTACGAACGGGAATGGCTCATCAACTGGATCGGCGCGACCATTCGAGGTACAACGAACTCGGCGGACATCCCTGCGGCGACGGTGGCGGCGCTCGGCTCGGCGCTGCGCGCCGACCGATGTTACTTTGTTTTCTACGACATCGAGCAGGGCCGCTCGTGGGTTAAGGACGAGTGGCGCGTCGACAGCGCCGCTACGCTGATTGGCGAGTATCGAACGTCCAGTCACGATTCGATCCTGCAATCCTATCAACACTCGATCGGTCAGACGCTCGTGATCGAAGATATCGCCACGGACGCCCGTTTCCCCGAGCTCGCCGATGAACTTCTGCGCCTCGGTCTGAGATCTGGGATCCGGGTGCCGCTTTACGAGAACCAGAATCTGGTGGCGGTCCTGGTAGTGGCAATGTCGCAGGAAGCCCGGGCGTGGACCGGGGACGAAGTCGCGCTCACGGAATCGGTGGCCGTCGTCTCGCGGACCGCCGCCGAGTCGGCGCGCACCCTGGAGCGTGAGCGGAACATCGCTAACAATTTGCAAAACGCCCTCAATCCGGCTGCGCCGTCATCGGCGCCTGGTCTCGATGTCGCTGACTTCCATCGCGCCGCGCTGGATGAAGCCAGCGTCGGCGGCGACTTCTACGATGTCTTTACGCTCAAAGACGGCGTCACAGCCCTTGTCCTTGGCGATGTTTCTGGCAAGGGGCTGGCCGCCGCCGCACAGGTCGCCACAGTGCGGAATATGCTTCGGACCGTCCTGTACCTCCACGATGATCTGGCCAAGGCCGTGTCGATCTTAAACGATCTTGTGGTGGCGCACGATCTGCTGCGCGGCTTCGTGACGCTGTTTGTCGGATGCTTTGACGCCGCCGACCGCACGCTCACCTACGTCTCATGCGGCCATGAGCCTGGGATCTTGCAGTGTGCGGAGGGCGGCCCCGTGCATATGCTTTCCGCGACGGCTCCGGTGCTCGGGATCGGCTCCGGCGCGCCGTTCCACGCTGAGCGCCGCGCGCTCTCTCCCGGCGACCGTTTCCTGGTCTATACGGACGGCCTTTCGGAAGCCGGGCCGGACCGCACGAGCCTGCTCGGCTCCGAAGGATTGGCCTCCATTCTCAAGCGGGAGATTGATCCGAGCGCTGCCGCCTTGATGACTCGGGTCATGGAGGGCGTGCACGCATGGGCCGGCGGAGATTTACGTGACGACGCCTGCCTGCTCGCCTCCGTAGTCAAATAGGCGTTGCCCGCCTCTTCTTCCTCATCATCGCCCGCCGCGCCCCACGCCACGACGCCGTCGTACCAATTCTCGGCGAACAGCATGGGAATCGTTCCCTCATTGGCGAGCGCGAGGCCGCAGGCGTGGGCGAATTCCCGGGCATAATCCTCCATCGCCACGCGCAGAGCGGCCGACCCCTGGTCATCCTCCATCCGGGCATAACCATGAAATCCGACCAGCGTCCAATCCTCCGTGACCCCGATGAGCTTACGACCCACCACGCGCCCCGCGCCGTCGCGGGCGTAGATCACGCGCTTGTTCCACTCACAGGCGTTCGCGACCGTGGAGAAGGAGTTGGCGCCGCCGACGCTCAGGCATGTCCCCACATAGTTTCCCATCTGAAGAATTTGCAGCGGATCAAGCTCCATCGAAAGACAGAGCTTTTCGCCGGGGATGTCCGGGCATGCAAGTTCTCTGGGAAACTCCGAAGTCCACACATCGATCTCCACGCCCTTGCTCCTCATTGTAGCGAGAAACTTTTGATTTGCGGGATGCCGATCGCGCCACTCTTTGTCTCCGCTCAATTGGGCGCGCAGGAGATTCCGGAGCAGTTTCTTGTTGAAGGAGATGTTCGCGGTAAGGATAGTAGCGTTGATCAGGTCCGAAGCAAACTCCAGACCATCCGGCAGTGGTCCAAGCACGGATTCCAGCCGCCGCCGATATCGGTCGACGATCCATTTCTCCGCCATCTCGATTTGCGCTTCGGCGTTGACATGCGCCAGGCGCTCGGACGCCTCCGCAGCGATTTCCGTTTGTAAGCCTTCGGTATCGGAGAGGAGCGCCCCGATTTTCTTCGCTCGCGCCGACAGTTCCGGCTTTTGAGAAGCATACTCCCACTCCGCGATCAGCCGATCCCGCCTGTCCAGAGCGCGCCGAACGCCCGGCGGGACTGTTGTCGCTTCTCCAAGCAGCCAGCGCGCATGCAGATATGCATTCATGGTGGGCGCGAGTTCGGGAGCGGCCTGGAGAAGACGCCGCCATGAGGCGTCGGCGCAAAGAACCACGGGGAAGGCCGATCCCGCCTCGCCGTCCCACTCCTGCTGAGGCTCCATCCCCTTGATCTGAGCCGTCACTTCCGGCCCAAGCCTCTGCGTCATACCCAGGCGCGCCAGCAAGTCGGCGCATCGCTGAGGCTGCCTGGGAAAGCTTTGCGCCAGCGCCGCAGCTAGCGAGGAGCCGGGCTGGACCCGATCCAGACCGTCCGTGAGTTCATAGTAAGAATGGTCGAACTTGTGCGCCATCGCCGTCTGTACGATGTCCTGGAATGCGGTCTCACCTTTGGGATTGAGCGTCTTCGCCATACGCACTCCAAGCCGGAACGCCTCATAAGAGCCATAGTCTTCATGGCGCGATTTCATGTGTGCGGCAATGAAGTCAAGCCCCCATCGCAAGCGCCGCTCCGTGAGTTCCAGATCTGATTTTTCCATCTCGGCCAGGTAGGCGATCAATGGACTACAACAGTCGCACAGTTCGGCGTGTTCGTCTGCGAATGCCGCCAGTGTGGGAAGAAAGCGCGTCATTTGCTGAAGACGATCCTGGGGGGTGGGAACGTCTTCCAGCGTTTCCAGTAATTCGAGCACATGACGACGAGTTTTGGGAGAGTATGCCTCCAATGCGTTTCTGATCGGATAAAGCGCGCGAATTGCGTCACGCGCGGAGGCGCGCCAGCCGATCAGCGTGGTAACGCAGTCATAACGAGCTCCCTTTTCGCACGGAGAAATCCACTCCATCAGCGAGATTGCGACACGGTATTGCTGCGGATCCGTCCATTCTTCTCGTGACAATGATGCAACCGCCGAGAGATAGCCGATCGCGCCGTCGTCCAGCGCCAAGGCGCGCGCCACGACCGTCTTGTCGCGGCTGGCGGCGAGCAGCTTGCGGCAGTCCATGACGACATCACGCCGCTCGCCTAGCCAGAGATCGAAACGATACTTCACCGTGCGCGCGTTTTTCCCCTGGGGCATCACCCGGAATAGCCATAACTCCTCAGATTGTTCTACGAGAAGCGCCAGGTAAGCCGGCGTAATATCATCTCCCAATTCCAGGCCAGCGATCAATACTCGGCGCGCCGATGTATGAAGCATGGCGAAGACCTCGGAGCGGTTGAGAAGCGTGCGTGAGAGGGAGTAGAGAGAGCCGGCGGCTTGTAAGAAGAGTCGCCCTGCCTCGGCGCCGTGCGTGTCGAGGCACTGGTGGAATAAGCCGGCAATTTCGTCCACGGCCTCTTGCCGCTCCGCGTGCAGCATTTCGAAGGTCTCCAAACGCTGCTGGGGAAATTCGTGATCTGGGAGATCGTCCTTCACATCGAGCATTTGCCGCTCCAGCGCACATGCTTCAGAGGCGACCTCCGCCATGATGACAGCCTGGGTTGGGCTTTTGCCTGAAGCGACCCATCCTCGAACTTGAGCGATTGTGCAGTGGAATGCGCTCGAAGATTGCAGGGCGGCAAAGCAGCGGCGCGCAAGCGTCTTACCGTCTGGAGGCTCCAGCAGCGCCAGGATCAGAGAGGTATCGTCGGTCAGTCCATGTGCGAGTCCCCACGCAAAGCAGCGATCCCGCCAATCTTCACCGTCCGTCTTGCATGGCCGCGCGGTGACAAAGCCATGGCGTTCGATGGCTCCCAGCACGAGCCCCGCCAGCGCACACGCCGCTTCGGGAGCGTCTGGGGCGGCAAACAAGGCGCGCAGCGGCGTGATGGATAAATCGCCGAGCAATACTAATGCGCGGCTGGGAGAATAGGGGAGTTCGCCAGCGCAAAGTGCTTCTGCGACGAGCAGTGAAACGAGTGGCGGGATGGAGGAGGTGTCTCGGCGGGCGGTGCTTTCGACCAGGCGCTCCAAATCGAGCATGGGAAGGGCATGGAGCCGTTTCGCCAGCTCCAATTGCGATTGTTTCTGTGTGAACCAGGCGTCAATATCACCAAACGCGATCCGTGACGCCCTGGGGTATTGCGAGATCTTATGCAGGGACCGCTGCGCCTGAGCAAACAGAAACACGCCGGGCGTGGCGTCGCCGGACTCCGTGCGCCAGACGATCTGACCATCGAGCCATTGCGGACGCCCGTCCAGCCACGCCACGCGCGTCGCCAGCATCCGCACGGCCAGTACATGCTTAGACTTCCCTGGATTTGATTGACCCTTCTTCCGCCCCATCGCCTTTTCCCTCTCTCTTCGCCATATCGCCGGGAGTGGCCGCGAACGCTAAAGAAAGATCTGATGGAACATTTCACGCCGTGATGCTGTCCCTCTTATAACAGCAAGACAATTGCTGACGAATGATTTACCTTCGGAGGAAAACAATGACGAATAACTATAAAACTACGATTGCGGTAATTGCAGGAATTGCAACCTTAGGATTGGCGGGATTGTCGGCGGCGAAGCCGGCGGCCGCTGCTCCCGATCACAACTCATGGGATCGAAGCGGATATTCCAGTCAGGATCAGAACTGGCGCGAC
>NZ_JBDSQY010000288.1:0-33956 GCF_039929585.1 Capsulimonas sp. | reverse complement strand
TCCCTGCTAAAGGCCCTTCGGGCGGGAAAGGGGGCGTTCGTAATTACAGTCCGCACGAGGGTTACATAGGGTTAAAAGCAAATTGGCCCATCGTCGAAATATGGTGATGGGCCAAATTTTGTTTTCTAAGTAGACTATGAATAACTCGTGCGGACCAAAGTGATGAACATCCCCTTTCCCGCCCGAAGGGCCTTTAGCCGGGAAAGGGGACAAACGAGCCTCAGCGAGTTGAGGGGATGGGGAGCTTACTCCCCCAAAATTCAAGCAGGACCCATCCCCTCCTGCGTCGTATACTTCTCCGAAGATCTCCCAATTCTTCCGCCGGTCAGTTGTCGCTCCCGCTCCGGTGTTTTCAATTCACTCAAATCGCAAAGGAGACATCTCTATGCCGAAATCCGTACAGGAATATGTCGTCGGAGTTACCGAGAAGGCCGCGAAGGAACTGCTGGCCGCCGCGATGGAAACGCCCGAAGATCGTCGTGATTGGAGCCCGCTGGACAAGGGGCGCACCGTGATCGATCAAGTGGCCGAATGCGCGCTGCTGAATGGCTATACGGCCCAGGTGCTTGAAGACCGGAACTGGGCGCCGACGGCGTTTGCCAATTACCCAGAAGAAAAGGCCGCGATTGTCACAGACTGGGGAACGGTGAGCGCGGCGCTGGAGGCAGGGCTGCCTCGCCTGACGGCGGCCATCCGTGGACTATCGGATGAGGATTTGGAGCTTGTGCTGGAGACGCCGTTTGGGCCGATGAGCATGGAGCAGATCGCTTCTTACCCCGTTTGGAACATGACATACCATCAGGGGCAGGTCACGTATGTGGGTATATTGAACTAATTCTCTCCCCATAGAAAGCATCGTCCATGTCCACGTTCGATCTCCACGCCGCCGCCCGCCGCGCCATGCGCGAATCCGGGTTTCCAATCGAGTTTCCGCCGGACGCCCTGCAAGAGGCGCAGCATGCAAGCGCGTCTTTGGACCACGACGGCGCGCGCGATCTGCGCGGCCTGCTCTGGTCGTCGATCGACAATCCCGACTCGCGAGATTTGGATCAGATTGAGTTCGTGGAGGCGCTGCCGGATGGAAGCTCGCGGCTGCTGGTCGGCATCGCGGACGTGGACGCCTTTGCTCCGATCGCCTCACCGCTGGACCGGGCGGCGGGGGAGCGCACCACGACGGTTTACACGGGCATTGAAAGCTTCCCGATGATCCCGCGAACGCTGTCCGAAGGCGTCACTTCGCTTTGGGACGATCAGGACCGTCTCGCCGTGGTGACGGAGCTGCATGTTGGACCAGACGGCGATGTCCTGGAGACTGGCGTTTACCGGGCGTGGGTACGCAATCGCGCCAAGCTGGCGTATGAAGAAATCGGCGCGTGGCTGGACAACCCGGGCGCTCCCGTTCCCAGCTCTGTTCAGGAGGTTCCGGGCCTGGACGCGCAGCTGCGCGTCCAGGACGCCGTTTCGATGCGCCTGCGCAAGGTTCGCCTGGCGGCCGGAGCCCTGGAGTTTGACACGATCGAAGCGCGCCCTGTTATGGAAGACGGCCGGGTCGTCGACCTGGCGGTGACCCAGCGTGGGCGCGCTCGCTATTTGATCGAGAATTTCATGGTCGCGGCGAACACCGCCGTCTCCGGGTTTCTTCGGTCCCACGGGCTGCCGTCGATCCAGCGCATCGTGCGCCGTCCGGCGCGCTGGGAGCGTATCGTGGAGCTGGCCCGAGCCGCCGGCGAAGATCTCCCCGGCGAGCCCGACGCCTCGGCGCTGTCCGAATTTCTCAACCGACGCAAGAAAGCCGATCCCGACCATTTTCCCGATCTGTCTCTGAGCATCGTCAAATTGCTTGGCCCAGGAGAGTACGCCGTCATTCCCCCGGACGGCGATCTGGGCGAGCACTTCGGCCTTGCCGTCTTCGGCTACACGCACTCCACAGCCCCCAATCGACGATATATCGATCTCGTCACGCAGCGCTTGCTCAAAGCCGCCTGCGCGGGTGCGCCCACGCCGTATTCACTGGACGAACTGAGGGCGATCGCCGCGCACTGCAATGAACGCGCCGGCGCAGCGCAGCGCGTGGAGCGCATCGTCCGCAAGTCCGCCGCCGCCGTACTGCTTCATGGGCGAGTTGGCGAGACATTCAAAGCGATCGTCACCGGCGTCAAGGCGCAGGGAACCTATGTGCGCGTCCTATCGCCTCCCGTCGAAGGGCGCGTCATGCACGGTGAGCGCGGTCTCGATGTTGGCGACCGCGTGAACGTCCGTCTTACCGGTGTCGACCCGGAGCGTGGATTTATCGACTTCGAGCGAGTGTGAGCCTCCAGAGTGGGAAAAGAGATACCGATGATCAAAGTATTTACAGCCGCCGATATCATGCAAGTGGAAGTCGTACGCGGCGAATTAGAGAGCCGGGGCATCCCAACGATGCTGAAGCACGAGTCTGTCCGAGGACAGGCCAACGTCGTCGGCTTTGGGGGCATGTGGTCGGAGGTTTGGGTGGTGAATGAGGCGGATGCTCCCGCCGCCCAGCAAATCCTCGATCAGCATAATAATTTACCGGCGATTTTGCCCTGGAAATGCGCGCAATGCGGCGAAGAAATCGATGGAGCATTCGATTCGTGCTGGAACTGCGGCCATGAGCGGTCGTTATTGTTGAAGGCCACATCTTAATGGGGGCAGTAGAGTTTAATTCATCTCATACGAATGCCATATGTGAGAGCTGCCGAGCGAATCCCAGCGAATTAAGACTGGAGAGTGATCAGCCGGATCAGCCTTACTGCCTATGCGGCGCGTGTTATCATCGCATTGAGAGATTTTCGCTGCGTCCGCTGGAATGGTTCAACCTGGCTGCTGTCCATGGGCCAAACAAGCATTTACTGCACGACGACTTCTACACGGACAACGGCATTGCGTGTGTAGCAGAAGACGTTTCCGATGCCGCGCTTTATCCGGCTCCGACGTTATCACAAGTTAAAAGCGACTTGGAGCATCTCGTCGATTTCGCCATGACACTCTACTCGCTGTCTGATGAAGTCATTCTCGAACTCTCGAAGCATAACAAGCAGGACTTGCTTGGCTCGCTTCAGCAGCGGGTGGAGAGCGCTGGAAATATCGATATCGCCGCTCGATCTTATGAGATCTGTGCTTTTGTTCTCCGGACAATCGCGGAATCCTGGGTGCGGGAACAATGGCTGCGTCCAGTGGACGAATTCTACTCACTCTGCGAAGCAACAGCCGCTTGCTTACCGTTTGAAGAAGGCTTTGAGATCGTGACGGCGGAGATGGAGAAGAAATCCCTCAGGGATTTGGCGTACGATTGTTTTGGCTTTGCCCCATTTCGTTCGGCGAGAACGTTGGACTGGATGGAACGCCATAGCGACGTCGTTCTGCACGCAAATTGGGGAAGTGTCGCTGCTCTGTCAGAGTTTAGCTGGGATCGCGCGAATAGCTGGCTCAACCTAGGCCGCCCGCTTAGCTTGCGTGCGCTGGAAGCTTTGATTGCCTGCCTGCATTATGATACAGAGCTATTGAAACGTGAGCGGCCACACTTACTTCTTCCTGAAGCCGCCACGGACATGAGTACGGTGTTAGAGGATTATCTCGCACGGGATCCTGTCCCAAATGTTCGGCATAAGGTCGAATTTATCAAAGCCGCATCGAACAGCTCATCGTGAACGTCCATCTCACCTATCGACTTCGAAAGAGTACGACCTTTATAACGGCGGAAAGCGATATCGATGATCAAAGTATTCACGGCTCCCAATATCATGGACGTTGAAATTTTGCGCGCGGAATTGGAGAGCCGAGGCATCGAAACGATGCTAAACCATGAGTTTCTCCGAAGTCAAACCACGCTGTCGGGTTTTGGAGACGTTTGGCCCGAGCTTTGGGTAGTGAAAGAATCGGATGCGTCTGCGGCCCAGCAAATCACCGCTAGCCGTAATGATCCTCCGACCGCCTCGGATTGGACATGTCCGCAGTGTGGGGAAGATGTCGCGGGGCAGTTCACGTCCTGCTGGAGCTGCGGTCATGATCGGCCGGTAAGTGGATGAGTTTTCCAGTGGTGACGCGTGATCTGGCCCTTCGGATCGGACAGTCTGAGGCTGACCATATCGTCTCATGGCTAAGAGTTTTACAGGCTTACGAGGGCAACCCGTTCGGCGTCGAGATCCGCCGATTTGGAAACGCGGTCGCGCTGTCGAATGAAGCGATGAGCCTAGGGCCTCTTTTTAATCGCGTCCTTGGAATGGATGAGACGGAATGGGACGCCCAGGAAGAAATACTGCGCTTTTACCGTGAAAAGGGAATTGGCTGTCGGATCGACATCAATCCTTATCAAGCGACGGCTGGGCTTCTTCGCAGTATGGGAGCGGCGGGGCTGATCCCGTTCCGTTTTCACGACTTTCTGTACGCCGTTCCATCAGAGCTGAAGATGGCGGGGCGAATGTCGGCTCCTTCGGATGTTGAGGTGTGTCGTGTCCGGCGTGAAGAGCTGCCGCTCTGGGCCGACTCCTGGCGGACGGGCTTCACCGAAGTTCTGGGCGTGGATGCTTCCCTGCTCCCATTGCTGGCCGACGCCACCGCGCATCTTTATGATGCTCCAGGCTGGAGCCTTTACTTAGCGTTGGTGAATGGCGTTCCTGCGGCGACGGGCGCGCTTTATATCCAAAATGGAATCGCGTCGATCGCCATTGCGGGCACGCGCCCCGAGTTTCGCCGGCGGGGCTGCCAGACGGCGCTGCTGCAAGCGCGTCTTGATGACGCTGTGGCGCAAGACTGCGATCTGGTTGTGGCGCAGGCGGCTCTAGATGCAATCAGCCATCATAATATGGAGCGGGCCGGTTTGCGAATCGCCTACACCCGCGCTTTTTGGCTTCAGCAGAAAAGTGAATAGAAAGATAGTCGCATGAAAACGTTGTTTCTACTTCGTCATGGAAAAGCGGAGGCGCACGCGCCGGGTGGGGATGTGGAGCGTGATTTGACCGAACGGGGAGAGGCGGGCGCCCGAACGGTCGGCGCCAACCTGACCGCGCTGGGTGGCCGGCCGGATTTGATCGTCTCGTCGGGGGCGCGCCGCGCACGGCGTACGGCGGAGATTGCGGCGAGCGCCGCGGGATATACCGAGGAGATCGTGATCGCGTCGTCGATCTACGACGCCACGGTGGGAACGCTGCTGCTGGTCGTCAATACGCTCCCGGCAAATGCATCGCGGGTGCTGATGGTGGGACACAATCCTGGCTTTGAAGAGCTGGCGGACCTGCTGGCTGTTCCCGAAGGCGCGGCCGCGCATATGCCGACTGCGGCGCTGGCGCATTTGGAATTCGATGTGAAGGAATGGCTGGACGTGATCCCGGCGGGCGGACGTCTTGTGGGGATCTACTCGGCGCAGAATATTGCGTGAGATGGCGCGCTGAGAGACTTGGACTAAGGGAATGGGGCTGGGTAAATTTTTTCCACCGGCGAGCGGACGTGACTTCGCCGCCATGATGATGGCGGCCGCAAAGGCGGCAGGCTATTCGGACGCGCTGGAGTTTGACCCGGAACGATTTTGTCTGACGCCGCGCGGCGAGGGCGCCGTGGTGATGTATCTCGTCAACGCATACGAGGAGTACCGCGCAGCCCTGCCCTGGAACCGGCGGGGAGTGATCGATCGCTTCGCGCGCCTCTATGCGAACTTGGAGTCGGTGGAGAAGGTTTCGGCGGACACCGCGCGGACGAATCTGCGCGCGCGCATCCGCGAACGGATTGTGTTCGAGCACCTTGCTCTGAAGTCGCGTATCGACGGCGTCACAGCGATCGACACGCCATACCGGGTGCTTGGCGAGCATCTGACGGTAGAGGTCGTTTACGATATGCCGCAGGCGATCCGCTCGGTGACGCGCGATCAGCTGGCGGAGTGGGGGATGACCTTTGAGGAGGCCTTGTCGCTTGGCTCCCAAAACCTTCTCACCGTTGCGCCTCCCCGCTTCAAAACACTCCGCCCTGGTTTGTATATCTCCGAGTGGCGCGACAACTATGACGCGTCCCGGCTGCCCCTGCCGGAACTCGTTCCCGCTCTTGCTGTCAAAGGGCGGCATGTCGCCATGGTTCCCAGTCGGGACGTGCTTCTCGTCACGGGAAGTGAAGATCCGGAAGGGCTTGCCGCCATGGCGAAGCTCGCCGAGGAAGCTCTGCGCAAGCCGCGCCCCATGTCCGGCTTCGCCTTTCAGCTTGGCGCAAGGTGGGAAACCTATCTACCGGATCCTAACCATTCGGCTTACTCCGCTCTCAAACTTCTGGCCGCTCAGACCATGTCGCAATACTACCAGCAGCAAACTCGCTCCCTGAACGCCTTGCATGAAAAAGAAGGAACGGACCTTTTCACCGCCGAGTACATGGCGTACCGGGATAAGAAGACCGGCATAGTAACGGCTTCAGCCTCGTGGTCGCGCGGCGTCGATACTCTCCTTCCGCTTGCCGATCAAATCCTGTTCAGTGAGCGCGACGCCTCCGGCAAGATCGCGCTGATCGGCGCCGCTCCCTGGGATCGCGTCGCTGCGGTGTCGGGCCTGCTGGAGCCTGTAGAGATTTATCCCCCGCGCTTCCGCGCGCGCGCCTTCCCCACAGACGCCCAATTGGCCGAAATCGACCTTCGCCCACTGACGTAGCACTGCCCTGCCGTTCACGGCGGGGAAACGGGTATCATGAATCCTGGTATGACACGAAAAAACGAAGAAGCCGCGCCCGAATATCTGGTCGCCGCCTTCTACAAATTTATCCCATTGCCCGAATTCGCCGAAATGCGTGAGCCTCTGCGATCCCTGTGCGACGCCGGGGGCGTGCGCGGGACGATCCTGCTTGCGCCCGAGGGCGTCAACGGCACGGTCGCCGGCCCGCGCGCCGGTGTCGAAGCGGCGCTGGCTCATCTGCGCTCGTTCGGCGCCCTCGCCGATTTGGAGCACAAAGAATCGTTCACCGCGACGATCCCCTTCGCCCGCATGAAAGTTCGTTTGAAGCGCGAGATCATGGGGCTGGGCGATCCCGGCGCTGGGCAGATCCGCGAAGTCGGCGTTTATGTCCCGGCCGAAGAGTGGAACGATCTGATCAGCGACCCAAGCGTGCTGTTGATCGATACGCGCAACGATTACGAAGTGGCGGTCGGAACGTTTGAGGGCGCGGTCGATCCCAAGACTCAGACCTTCCGCGACTTTCCGGAGTTCGTCCGCGCCAACCTCGATCCGGAGCGCCACACGAAGATCGCGATGTACTGCACCGGCGGTATCCGCTGCGAAAAGGCGTCGGCGTATATGATCGATCAGGGCTTCCCGGAAGTCTATCATCTTCAGGGTGGAATTCTCAAGTATCTGGAGACGGTTGCGCCCGAAGAAAGCCGCTGGCGCGGCGAATGCTTTGTGTTCGACGAGCGCGTTTCCGTCGACCACACTCTTCAGCCGGGCGACTTGATCCGCTGCTTCGGCTGCGGCGGAGCGATCACAGCAGAAGATAAGCTTTCGGAGAAGTACGAAGAAGGAATCAGCTGTCCGGTCTGTCATGATGGACTGACCGAGCAAAAGCGCCGCCGCGCAACCGAGAGACAGAGGCAGATAGAACTCGCGCGCAAGCGTAAGGTTTGACCGCTGAGGCCATATGACCCACCCCGGCGCTTCGCGCCACCCCTCCCTTGAAGCAGGGAAGGGTCAGAAAGAGATTTTCGGACGAAGGCCGCTTGCGATAACAAAATCCTAATTACCCTTCCCTGCTTCAAGGGAGGGGTGGCGCGAAGCGCCGGGGTGGGTCACTCAGACGTGGGGCGAGGGGGCAAAAGCCTTCAGAGCAGACGATTGATAGAAAGAGGCGGTATGGCTTCGGATGAATTAGTCGAAGGACGCGAGGCCGTGCTGAGCGAAGCGGACCAGAAGACAAATCACGATTTCGTGCTGCAAAAAGTGCAGCCCGCGCTGCTGGGTTTGATGGACGGCTCCGTATCGACGCTTGCGCCGCTGTTCGCCGCAGTCGGCGTGACGCATCGTCCGATCGATGGTTTCTTTGTCGGCCTCGCCGCAAGCGTCGGGGCCGGCATCAGCATGGGGCTTGCGGAGTCGCTGTCAGATGACGGCGCGGTCACCGGACGCGGCAACCCCATCATGCGCGGCGCCATTACCGGCCTTGCAACCATGCTCGGCGGCATGCTGCACACGCTGCCGTTTCTGATCCACGATCTCTCGATGGCGCTGCACCTTGCCTACGCCGTCGTCGTCTTCGAGCTATTTGCGATCGCGTTTATTCGATACCAATTCATGAAGAGCCCACTGGCGCAAACCGTCGGTCAGGTCATCATCGGCGGCGGCATCGTCTTCGCCATCGGCCTGTGGCTCGGCAAGCTTGGCGCTGCCCCTTAGGCCTCAATGCTCTTCTTCGCTTCGCGCTTCTTGATTCCCTGAACCATGCTCGGACATTTCCGAATCTCCCGCGACTTGCGAAGCGATTCCATCCAGCGGTGTCGGCTCGCCATGTAGACCGGCATCCAGATCTGCACGGCGAACGGCGCCAGCATCGGGTTGCCGCTGATCGTCATCCCCTGTCCACGCATCCATTCCACTACCGACGTATTACGGCTCAGCATATAAATATGCCGTTCTCGTATGGTCGCCCGGTCCCACGACGCGTGTAATAGCCCCTTGCCCAGCCCCAGTCCGCGAAAGCGGGGAAGAACATAAACGGCTGCGATCTCCGTCCACCCCAGCGGCAAGTCAAACGTCAGCGCCGCGCCTGCGAACACGCCATTGTCCTCGGCGACCTGCACATCCTGCATTCGCACTAACTCTCGAACCGTGAACCCCAGAATATTCGGTGTGGACTTCAATTCCTGGTGCAGCGTCTCCGCTTCGGACGGCTTGAGTGGGCGGTGCGTGATCGTGACGTCTGTCATGACGCCTCGACTTCGCCGAGGAAATCCATATAATTCGTTTTATGCCGCTGGACGGCCTCCACCCATGACCTCGGGAAGAATGGTTCACCTCCCACGACTTCATCCAACGCTCTGCGAACTTGATGCGCACAGGTATTCGGACCAACGCGTCCTACTCCTGTGCCTAGCCCTGGAAAAGCGATTGTCTGGACGTAGTCGCCGATCCGCTCTCCCGCATGACCACCATCTGCAAAGTTCCCATGTTTGACAAGCAGCAGTACAGCCCGCGCCGCCAGATACGGATTGACCGTATAACCTAGCACCATCGGCACACGCATCGTCGGAGCCGCGATAAGATAGGGGAAAGTGGGATCTTCCGTCTGAACGATCTCAGCAGCTCCCACCAGAAGTTCGCCATGATGGCGCGCTACAATTGCCTCTTGCAGTCGGTTCTGAAGCTCCCATCCAAAGCGGCGACTGTAGAGCATGTCGATCCCGCCGTCCATAAACCCAAAACTGTTCGCGGGGCTGACGAGTGCGTCACAAGAAACATCAAAGATCGAGCCGCAGTGTATGGTGACGTTCGGAAAGTCGCCACAATGTTCGCGCCATGCGCTTTCCAAGCCGCCGTCCACGGCGGTCAGGATAATATGGGGTTGGAAGTTTTTGTTCATCACCGGGTATTCCTTGATCGATGACTTTAGTGTACCCGATGTTCGTGTTTTATTTACACATAGAGGAAGTCCTGAAAGCAAAACAGCGCCTTCGCGAGAAGGCGCTGGATACGTTAAGAGTTTACTTCCTTGCGGAAGAGCCAGCCGCCGGCGAGCATGGTGATGTAGCCGGCGAGGGGGAAGGTTGGGAAGAAGCGGAACATGTTGCCCAGCCACAGGAATGCTCCTATGGCGAAGACGACGCCGCCGATGATTTTGAACATAACGTACTCCCGCAATGATTTCTTGTGTCATGCCGTCGCAAAACAATCGTGACCGATCTGTTGATCTTGGTCAGCATATGTAGTGTAACATGGATGTGTATGATATGTGCGGGTTGCAACTAATATTGCATTACTGGGTTTTACGGCGATAATCATCTAACTCGCGTTTGGCTTTCGCCTGAGCGCCGGCCAGCCGGAGCTGTTTGCATGGCCAGAGCAGCGCCCAGGTCATGTAAAATGCGCCGAACCAGGTGGGGACGTACGCGTCACGCGTGGTGTCGATACGCATTAACCCTTGCTTGACTTGATAATCGTGCACATCGTCGTTGATGCGGTCGAACGACTCCATCTCACGTCCCGGCTCCGGGACGATCACCGGGCTGTTCGGAGCGTACTTCTCCACCAGGAAGCGGTGGCGACGGTAAAGCTCGGCGACGTCAATGTCGTCGAAAAAACGGCAGCCGTGCGCGTAGGGACGGTATTTATAGCAGGAGCCTGCGGATTTCGGCGGCATGATACAGCTGCCCACGATTTCGCCGTTGGCGTAAACCGTGGTGAGAAACACACTGTTGTTCTGGACTTGCGTTATTCCATTGACCACCGCGAAGAAGCAGGCGACGCTCGCCATGTCTCCGTTGGATCGGTTGACCAAATTCACGATGCATGGGGTCACGTTGGGCGTCTCGCCGGGCTTCGTGATATAGTCGATCACGGTGAAGCCTGCTTGAGTCAGGGATGTGACCGCGTTGTAGAAGAAGGAAGCCGCCTCCGGCGGCAGTGTCGCTGGATCGTACCGCTTCTGGACGGCGCGCCGCGCGATTTTCTGAGAGTTCTTGATGAGAATCGGACCCAGAATATACGGAAAACCGACCAGGAGAACGACGAAGAGGATCGGAACAAGATTATGCGGCAGGTGCAGTGGCACGGGATGTCTCCTTGGTGAAATCGGATTGGAGTTTATCGTTCACATCCCATTGTAACACACGAACTCAATCTGGGGGCATTGCATCGTGTGCAATGCAATGCCCCAAATGCTAGCGACCGGCCTTCAAATCCGCGATCTGTTCCGCGACTGTTTTTCTTGGCGGCAAAGTGACGTGTTTTGTGGTGTCCCAACTCGGCTTGATGTTGCGTTTGAGCTTATGGTGCGGCGACGGAAGCGTGAGCGTGTGAAATTCTCCCGTGGGATTTACCGAATGAGCGCTGGAGATAGCGAAAGCGCGCACGACGCCTCCCGCGCCTACCGGCAAGAGCAGCAATGCAAAAAATGGAATGGCTTGTTTGAGCGTCATTGTATCATTCTCCTTTGATGTTATACGGTTTAGTACGTACGAATAGTTTCGTAGTTTTCTGAAAATAGTGCGCTCCTCTTGCTTTTGCGGTTGCTTGGCAAGGGGAGCGCGTTTGCGCCGGATGTTAGGCCGGGGTATGCGCCGTTTGAATTTTCACAGGGATGGACTGAAGCTCGCGCTTGAGCATTTTCTGAAGGTCTGGGTCCAGATCGCCGTACCGCACTTTCTTGCCGTTTAATTCCACGGCGGTATCGGGAGTCAAGGCGTTGCTAATAACCATCAGCATGGTCACATTACTTGTTGTGGGGAATGCCCTCTCGATACGTCCCCGCATTTGCGGATCGATTAAAGGCATACCGCCGGTTCGCACCAGTGTGTTCGTGATTTCGGCGCTGATGCGGACATTGGGCGCTACGATGATCGGCAAATCGGTCTTGGAGGCGCTGAGAATGGACGCCAGCTTTTCCACGCCGTCTGGCAGGCGTATCGCCGTGACATGCCGCGAGGGTGCGCTCGGGGCGTCGGATGGTCCCTGTTCGCCATCAATTGCTATATCGGCGGACATCGGCGGCTCGGAATCGAAGGATGTGGCCGGAATCGCTTGGTTCGTCGTGATTTTTTGTGGCCAAACTGTTTCCGTTTGCGCCGGCTGCGAGGGCTTGCCTGGCGACAGATCGATGCTGTATCCCTTCTTGCCGATGCGCGGCGTTCTGTTGAGAAGGGCCGAGGCATCGGCAATCACTTTGAGCCTGCTTTGTGTCGAAGGCGCAGTCATAGAGGACAGCTCTTGTGTCTTTAATTTTGACGGATGCTGCGTAGTGACGTCAACGACGCTCGTCTTGCGGCTGGAGATCCGTATGTAGGCGTCGAACGTGTGGTCGGCGCGCATCTTTCTGGTCTCGGACAGGGTAAATATTTTCGCTAACTTCGGATGGGCTTTCGAAGCTGCTTTCGCGGTCTCTGAAGGAGCGGCGGGAACGCTCGTCGCTCTCTTCCCGTGAGAGTATGCTTGAATGGGGTGGAGGGCCGCCAGTCCGACGGCGGCGGCGCCCAGAGCCATTACTCCTCTGGCCCAGGGATCGCGGCGCTCCGGGCCGGACACTCCCAGAACACGGCGGATGCGCTGGACAAGCTGTGTGTCCGGCGCTGTGGAATTGTCGCCCTTGGCGCCCAGCGCCAGGAGCGGGGTGGAGGCGCGCGCTTCTTCCAGAGAAAACAGCGCGCGGGCGTATACGGCGCGGTCACCGATGAACTGAATGGCGAGGTCATCGCAATGCTGTTCGCGGGCGACGCGAATCTGAGCCGATAACCAGCGGACCGCAGGATGGTAAAACAGCGCCGTCTCGATGCAAACTTGAATGAAGTTGAACAGCACATCGTGCCGGGCGAGGTGGGCGAGCTCATGGGCGATCAGCGCTTCCGCCTGCTGCGGCGTGAGCCCGCTCATGGCGCTCAGCGGCAGCAAAATACAGGATCGGAACACGCCGAACACACACGGAACATCGATCTGCGACGAGCAGCGGAGAACGACATTCCGTCGGATCCCCATCAGCTTTGTGAGGCGCTGCGCCTGTGCGGTCCATTCCGGCGGACACGCCTCAGTCGCCGTCCGGCTCAGGCGGCGCAGCAGCAGAAAGCCTCCTAGATACCGCAGAGAAAAGAGGCAGATGCCCAGCGCCCAGAGACCGACCAGCGCGGGATAAAGCGATTGCGTGAGTGCAATCATCCCGGACATCGCCGTTGGGACATTGCTGACTGAGACAATCACAGGCGCTGTCGCCGACGATGCCTGCGCCGCCAGGGGCGCTGATTGGATTCCGGCCCCGTAGAGACAGCAAAATGTGCCGAGCCAGACGGTGAACACCGCAAACAGCAGCACGGAGAACGCTCCGCAGCGGACATCGGGGGTGGCGCGCTGAAGGCGCGCGTTCAGCGCGGCGCCCAGCAGGCCGAGGATCGTTCCCTGCCAGAGCGAATGCAGCAGAGATAGAGCAAGCGCGGCGATAAAGGCGTCCCGGGACCAGATCAGCATTTAATCTTCCTCCATCTCGTCGAGAAGTCGGCGGATCTCCGCCCGCTCCTCCGGAGTCGCCGGCTTGACTTGCAGAGCGCGCAGCACCAGATGCTGCGCGGAACCACCGAATACACGCGCCAAAAGATCCGTCACGATCGTCCCCTGCGCGGATTCCTCGGAAAAGGCGGGCGTGTAGATATGCGCGCGCTCCCGTTCGTCTCGGAGCACCAGTTCTTTCTCCGTCATGATCTGGAGGGTTTTCAAGACGGACGTATAGCCGATCTCGCGGTTCTCGCTGAGACGGTTATGGACATCCCGCACGGTGCCGGAGCCCAGATGCCAGAGAACCTGTAAAATCGCGTATTCCAGCTCGCTTGGTTTGTATTGTTTGCGCAAATTATTCCTCACTTCGTACGAAGTTATTCGTATAATACCATGAAAAACCTTATTTTGTTCCAGGAGACCGCCTCAATTTCTGAGGCGGTCTCCTAAGACGCGTGAGACGGCTATGCCTAATGGATGATCCACTTCTGGGCGGCGGCGCCGCTGGCTGGCTTGAGAAGAAGATTGGCGGAGGACTTGCCGGCTCCGCCGTCCAGAGCGCGCTTGGACAGGGAGGAGGCGATCACAAAACCGTTGGGGGAGGATGTGATTGTCCATGTCTGCCCGAGCGTTTTGTGTGGTGCGCTCAGGCGAACGCTGGCGCTTGTCGTTTTCGATCCGGCTTCCAGCGCCAGTCCCGTTCGCACGCTTTTGATGCTGTAACGGTTCTTGCCCAGGGGCATCAATGTCCACTGCTCATCCGACGCTTCGCCGGGAGTGTTCGCCTTGACGCTTAATCCCGCCATGTTGGCGCCGGCGTCAAGGACCTGGCCGCTCTTCACGCTTGTGAGCGTGTACTCGCCCGATGCCGGCGGCGGACCGCCGTATCCCAGGCCAGCAAGATTCGCCTTTGTCGTCTCCAGGCTGTAGCCGGGTACTGGACCGATTGTAAAGAGAGTATCCATGGAGTCGGGCGTGTCGCCGGAGCCGAGAACCATATAGGCTGTCACCATGTTCGTCAGGACCGCCGACGGGTTGTGCCCGCTGTCCACCTGCGACCAGTTGACATGGTTCGCGGTCATGTTCGAGAACATGCGCGAGAAGACGCCCCAGCCGTACTTGGCCTGGATCGCTTTGAACATCACGTACAGTGGGTCTCGGCTCAGATCCTTGTCGTCGGCCTTCGCGATCTCCGGCAGGCCCAGCTCGTTCAGCAGGTGAATTTCCGTCATGCCGGGGAAGGGGCTGCGGTCGTCCGCCCACCAGTCGCGCGGCCACCCGCTGGAGACCGCGCCGGTAAAGTCGTTCACGATCTCATGCACGCCGAATACCGTCGCGGTGCCGCCGGGGACGCCGTATCCGGGAACTTGAAACAGATTGGAGTTCACGCCGATGCCGGTTGAGGGCGAAGAGCCGCGCGCCGCCGACACTTGGCCGATATCCCCAGTCGCATATGCGCCGTTCTTGCCGCTCGGATCGACATAGCAATAGTAATGCTTCTTCGGCGCCGGGATGCCCCAGTCGTGAATCAGCTTGTCCACCGCATCATTGTAGATCTTAAAGTTCGGCGTGATCTCCGTCTTCATCGCATCCCAGGTGTTCTGGGTTGTATAGAAGTCATAGTACTTCCCGGTATGGACCTTGATGACCGGATCGCCCTGCGCGAGCGCCTGCGGCGCGGCGTGACCCAGCGTGGTCGCCGCCAGCAAAGCCGTGGCCGTAATCTTCAGCAAACCCTTCATGAACACACTCTCCTGAATAAAATTGCCGCGAATCGGTCAATTCCGAGGCGGCTGCAATCTTAAGCCATTTTTGTGTTCTCACGATACACGAGCGCCATCAATTAAATCTCAACGTTCTTTGCCGCCAGCTCTGTGTTATAATACTCTTCGGCCTTTTCGCGCCGGCGCTTACGCGCCCGCGCATGAGCGAGTTGGAATTATGAACACAGAAACTGAAGTCAATCCTGAGTACATCGCCGAGCGGGCGTATTTAGATCACGTGCGTGGGAGCATCGAATCGCAGGCCCAGCGGCGGGCGGCGCAGATTGCGGGGGCGTCGCGGCAGTCGTTTTCGGCGGAGGATGTGAATGCGGCGCAGGGCAATGCGTGGGAGCTGAAGCTGGCGCAGAAGGCGTCGCGGGTGCTTCAGGATCAGAAGAATGAGCCGTACTTTGGACGGTTCGATTTTCAGGAGACAGAGGCCGGCGCGCCGCTGGAGACGTTTTATATCGGCAAGGCGTCGCTGTACGATGAGAAGAACGCCTTCTTAGTTTATGACTGGCGGGCGCCGGTCAGCAGCGTTTACTACCGGTATGGGGTAGGGCCGGCGTCGTACCGCGCCCCAGCCGGGCAGCTCAATGGGCGGATCGATCTGAAGCGGCGTTACGAAATCAAAGAAGGCGCTCTGGTCAATGTTTATAACGACCGGGGCGCGAAGCTCGGCCATGAGGACGAAGAGGGCGACCAGATGCTGCTCGGGCTTCTGGGCCGCAACACGACGGGACAGATGCGGCAGATCGTCCAGAGCATCCAGGGCGAGCAGGACGCCATTATCCGAACTGCCGCCGAGGTGCTGGCGGTGCAGGGGCCGGCGGGCAGCGGCAAGACGGTCGTGGCGCTGCACCGAGCGGCGTATCTTCTTTATATGATGCGCGAACGTTCGATGAACCCCTCGCAGCGCGATCAGTTTATTTCCGCCCAGCGCATGCTCGTCTTTTCGCCTAACGGCGTCTTTTCCAGCTATATCGCGCAGGTGCTTCCCGACCTTCAGGAGGACCAGATCCAGCAGGTCATTTTGGAGAGCTTCCTGCAGCGAGAGCTTCGGCAAATCTGCCAGGCGAACCGTGAGACGCTGGGGACGGTGTGGCGGATCGAAACCAAGGACGATCACAGCGAATACTTCTTGGAATCTCAGGACGATCCGCACTACGCAGCGCGCCGGGAAGGCTCGTATCACAAGTCTTCGCTGGCGATGCGCGCCGCTATTATCGCGTATGTGAACCTGATGGAATCCGAAATCGACGCCGGGTTTGAGAACGTGATGTCCACGACGTCGTTTGCGAAGAACGGCAAGCCGGAGCCACTGTTTTTGAAGGCGGACATGGCGCGCAAGTTCCACCAGCGCGCCGGCGACCATCGCGTCAGTCTGATCGCGCGCGTCAAAGATCTGGTGGAGGCGATCGATCAGGAAGTCGGACACCTGACCAAGGCGCTCGCGCCGCCGCGCGCCCGCAAAAACTCGGGCGGTCTGGAGCGCCTTCTCAGCGAAGAACAGCGCGCCCGTATCGAAAGCGACATCACGCTGCTGCGCGCCGCCGCAGACCGTCAGCGTCAAAACATCGCGCGCTTGGAGTCGGTTGGTCCACTGTCTCGATATCGAGACTTCTGGGTGCAGTCGCAAAGCAACGTCCAGCTTGTGAAGCTGCCGCCGGAGGCTCTCGCGGCGATGCGCACCGGCCTGCTGACCGCGTTTTCCGAGCAGCGATTGCCCTACGAAGACCTCATTCCCCTGCTGCTGCTGCACGGCTTTGTCCGTGGCTTCCCCGGCATGGGCGGGATCGAGCACGCCATTGTTGACGAAGCGCAGGACTACTCGCCAATTCACTTTGAATACCTGCGCAACTGTCTCGCCGATGGCTGCTCCATGACCATCGTCGGCGACACCAACCAGGCCGCGAACCCGTTCATGGGCCTGGACGACTACGCCAAGCTTGCGAGCGTTTATGGCGCCGGCTCGGTGAAGCGTCTGGAGCTGACGCGCAGCTATCGTTCAAGCCAGGAGATCACCGACTTCGCAGGGCGCATTCTCGGCGACCATGTCCACGTCGAAAATGTCCGCCGCACCGGGACCAAGCCCCAGCTGCACGCCCTCGCGTCCGACGCCAGTCCACTGCCGACCCTCCAAACCATCATCGATGGCCTGACGACGGACGGCATGCAGACCGTCGCCATCCTCTGCCGCACTCGCCGCGCCGCCGCCGCCTTCCAAACACAGTACGGCGCCGCGCTCGGCGCGACCCTGCTCTCCGGCGACTTCGACAAGCTCCCGCAAGGCGTCATCGTCCTCTCCGTCCAGCTCGCCAAGGGACTGGAGTTCGACTCCGTCCTCGTCATGGACACAGACGCCGCCACCTACGGCCGCGACGAAGAGCGCAAACTCCTCTACACCGCCTGCACCCGCCCCCTCCACGCCCTGCACCTCGTGTACCAGGGCGCGCCCTCGCCCCTGCTGCCGCTGGGGCATGAGGAGCTGTTTGAGATACTATGATGAATTTACGGAAGTGGTGCGTAGACGCCTTGGCTCTCGTAGGGATTCTTAATCTTACCTGCGTGTGTTCCCTATCTGTATTTGCGCGAGAGCCAACAAATACCCCTGTCGTCAATTCTGACGTTCATATTGACGTCGTTAGTGAGAATGGTGTTCTGAAAACGGGTGAGAGCATCGGGGAGTATCAGGCTGGGGCTGTGGATGGGCTTCAACGGGATACGATCGAACACACGTTCATGCTTAAGAATAACAGCGGGCGCGCCATTGTTATTGACCGCTTGCAGGCAAGCGATATCGAGATGGAATGGTCTTGGGACGTGCACGACCGCCTTGTCTTACCACTAACATTCCCCGATCAAGGGGTACTGCCCATCAAAGTAACGATCCCTTCCGATGGATTGAACGACGGTAGCGCGCACGATATCACGATTTTTGCTGAAGGATTGTCCACTCCTTGCGCGCGGGTCGGAATTGTTGGCGAACTTCTACCGCCCATCACCTTCAAGCCGGAGCGCCTTGATTTTGGAACACTCAAACTCGGTGAAAAGAAGACGATCGACTTCCAAGTGATTATGGGAGTAAATTTCCCGAACAATGTTATGAGCATGCGGGGATTGAAACTCGTCAGTTCCATTGCCGATCTGAAAATCGTTCGTATTTATGATCCAAGCAAGCCAGCTTTGCCTCATCCCAAACCAAAACAGAAATTTGCAGGGAAAAAGACTAAGAAAACTCGAGCCGAAGAAGAAACGATGCGTCTAGTGAGAGAAGGAGAGAGGGAAGTAGCGAGGGTTATGATTGCCGACATGGCGCGCGAGCGAAGGATTTCCTTGAATGAGGCCGCTGATCTCTACTATGGCAGGGATGCAGCCAGGCTGCCGGAACCTCAATACGATTCTACGAGGCCAATCGTTTATCGATACAAAGTAACTTTGCAGGCCATCCATAGTGCTGGCGTTGTGCGCGGCAAGGCGTCATTTATCGATTCGCTCGACCCCGCCTTGAGCATCTTTGATAAGGCAAGCGTGCCTGTCAGTGCGGTTGTCGTAAATTCCGCGCAGCGCTCAAAACCTTAGGAAGCATTGCAGGCTATCATTCGAATACCATTTCCTTCGCTTGAGCATGGGGAGTTGTTTGAGATAACATCATGAATGACCTTGCTGAATTAGTTTCACAGCGTACCGACTATCCCTGGGTGTTTCTGGCGACCGCCGCCGGCCAGAAAGACGCCGTGGTGCATACCATGGCGGCATTGATGCTGGATTCCATTGAAGATCCCAGTATGCCGTATCTCCCCTCATCGCTTCGTGAGTTTGTTGAAGCCCTGGCCGCGTGGGACGTTCGTCTCTTGGCTGAGCTTGCTAAGGGTTGGACGCCGCCTTCACAACTTCATCCAACCCTGGGATGGTTTACACTGAACGTTTGGTATGCGGCTCTTCGTCATATCAAAGACTTCAATGTCGTGACTTTGGAAGAATGTAAAGCATGCCCAATGCGCGAGCTAGATCAGCAGGCGGAACTGCTTTGGCGATCGTCTCCCGCAGAGATCTTGGACTGGACCGAGATTGATGATAAACTGAAATTTAAAATATCGGCCGCACGAGGGGAATACCGATTGAATGAGCGTCTTCTCCAAGAGAGCGACATACTCAATATGAGCCGCTCGCAATTGAGCGTACTGTTGCGTAACTCAGACCGATTGAGCGAAAATGCTAAGAACAAGCTTGTGGAGATTTCGTCAGAAGCAGTTAAGCAATATTGCGGATCTGATCTTTGGACCAAGAAATACGATTATCGACAAAAAATATCGCCAACTGAGATTTCTATGGGGCGAGTCTGTTCGCTGATTGAGCTCTGCGATGAAATTGGCGTCAATATCCGATCGGAAATGACGGATGCATTTCGGATCAGATTTGCCAGTGTGGATGATCCGACGGAAATTGCCCCACTCATCTACACGCTGCTGGGCCGTTGGTATTTGCACTAACGTGTGCAATTTTGGTGTTTTGGCGGCCAGTCCGGTACGATAGCGCTAGACCTTTCCTGAAAATTATGTTCATCAGCGGGTTGCCGAAGAATCAAGTATAGAGTGAGGTAAGTATGGATAAGGACACGCCACTGATACGCTCCTGGGCAAAATTTGCCGCAACAGACTTAGTCAATTATCTATGCCTGGCTTGCGCTATCAAGATTTCCGGGCTTTGGCCAGCGGTGTCGGCATTCATAGACAAGCATCCGTGGCAAATCTGTATTGCGTGCCTGTTGTATTGCGTGCTGCAAATTGCGAAGTATCCTCTTACTGCTCTTCCTCTTTTTATTGCCGGAGGATTGGCGTACCTGCTTGTGAAGCTTGTTCCCTCATCTCAGCCGATGTTGGAGAGGTGTTATTATCGAGCGATTGGCAAAACCGTTTGAAATGATTCTATGATAATGTCAGCGCAAAAATCATCAACCATAGAGGCCGCGTGGGGCGGAGTGCGGGTCCGACGGATTCAAAGGCCGGCGGCGGATGTTTGGCTGCCGGCGATTGGAGAGCACTATTTGTGCATCAATGCGGGGACGCCGCATCGACTGGCGTATGAGTGCGAGGGGCGGGCGCACGATGGGGTGCGTGGGACTGGGGATATGGTGCTGACGCCAGCGGCGCGGCCGAGCCGATGGCGTAAGGAGGAGGCGGGCGAGGGGCTGCATCTTTTTGTGGCGCCGGCGCTGCTGTCGCGGATGGCGGATGATTTGGGGCGTGGCGCGGGCGATTTGGCGAGCGCGTTCTGCGTGCGCGATCCTCAGGTGGAGCATATCGGGTATGCGCTGCTGGAGGAAGCGTCGCAGGGGTGTCCGAACGGCGCTATGTACGGCGAGGCGCTGGGGACGGCGCTGGCGGCGCATCTGCTGCGTCAGTATGGGACGTTTGGTGAGCGAAGTGTTGATCAGGGGGCGCCGCAGGGGCTTTCGCCATCGCGTCTGCGACGGGTGCTCGACTTTATGCAGGATAACCTTGATCGGGATGTGACACTCGCGCAGGCCGCCGAGATCGCGGGAATCAGCCCCTATCACTTTGCTCGCTTGTTTCGCCTGTCGATGGGATGTTCGCCGCATCAGCATTTGATCGCCCGCCGTGTGGACCGGGCGAAAGAGATGCTCGTTACTGGGCGCCTCTCCGTCGGCGAGACCGCCGCCGCTGTGGGCTTCGCCGACCAGAGCCACCTCGCGCGCCACTTCAAGCGCATTGTTGGGGTGACGCCCTCACAGTTTCTTCGCGATTCTTAAATCTCCCGCACGATTCTTCTCAATTCCGCACGATTGTCCAATACGCCACTCTCTATCCTCGCTCATAATCTTTTTCATTAAGATAGACATGAAAGGGAAAATCCAATGCTGACGATGCAGTACTCATTCACGCTGCCGCGTGATTACGATATGGGGATCGTGCGCGACCGGGTGGCGCAGCGTGGCGCGTTGTTCGATGGAATGGCGCATCTGGAGTTCAAGGCGTTTTTGATATCCGAGGTCGGCGTCGGCGGATCGACGGAGAATCGATATGCGCCGTTCTATCTCTGGCGATCAGAAGTGGGGACACTGGATTTCCTGCACGGTCCTGGCTTTGCCGGCCTGACGCTCGACTTCGGCTGGCCCGCCGTGCGCACCTGGATTCCCATGGCCTTCGACCGAGCTGGGACGGCCGACGCGCCTACGGCGGCGACGCGTGAGATCATTCGCGTGGCGCCGCATTCCGACCTTGCCGCGCTGCGCCGAAGTGAGATAGACGCACACGCGGAAGCCTTAAAAACGCCCGGCGTGTACATGCGGGTCGTTGCGCTCGATCCACGGGCATGGGAGGTCGTACGATTTACGTTATGGTGTGGTGACGCCGGGCCGATCGAAAGCAGCGTGGCGGGGATGCTGCGTTATGAGGTCTTGCATCTGTCGACAGGAGGGTAACTCATGCCATTAGTACGTCTCTCGATCAAAATGGGCAAGCCTGACGCCGCGATCCAGGCGATTTCAAAGCCGGCGGGCGGGCACAGGATGTTACTGAAACGCAAAAGAATATGCGTCGCCGTCTCAGGGATGTTCGTATTCGCTCTGGATTCCCCAGCCGCCGCTGTCGTCGCGTGTCGCCGTGATGATGGCGCGCTTGAAAGTCGCCTTGCGTTCGACCCATCCCAGTTCGAGCTTGCGCGTCGCCGCCATCACCGCCATGTCTGGCATAACGAAGTGACTGTCTTGCAGCGCAAAGCCGTCGCCGCTCTGCGGCGTAATCGCGGAGTGATTCATCCCGCGCCCAAGACCTTGCTCGGTAGGCTCCAGCAGGAGTTTGGCGCTTGTCCACTCCTCAGGGATCTGGTGGATCATGGCGACGGCAATTTCCTGAATAATGGGAACTTGCCACGCTCCATCCACCTCGCGGGGCGTTTTGCCGGCGCCCAGCAGACGCTTGAGAATATTCATCTCGTTTAATCTCGTCTCATCATCACTCGTGTGGGATTAATCTACTGCCAGTAGCTCTTTTGCAACATTGATTGGGGTTGCATAGTTCAGTGGGCCACACACGATATCGCTCAATATTTTGGCGATTTCGTCCAAAGTCATTTCCTCTAGCCCCAGATAGTATTCCAAATGCTTGGTGTAGTCGGTCATCGTGCCGATCACACTTCTCGTTACCGGCGTCCCAGTGGTCGCGCCATAGGAGAGTGGGTACATCTGCGATTTCTCGCGATTGATCTGATCCTCTGAAATGCCGATCTCTCGCAGGATGTCTACAATTCCGACTTGTATCCGTTCCGCGATCGAGTTGGCGTTCTTTGCAGGCACAAGTACACAGAGGCGAGACTTCCCATTGACGCATAAAACAATCTGTTCGGGGCGGGTGAACAGAAGGTTCGCATACCAATCTCCTAGAGCCGTCGTGGATGGCAGGGCGACGGCGACATCGTTAGGCGTCATATCCATGCGCTTGAGAAGCTTCTTGGTGCAGCGTAAAGTCATCATATTTGATAAATCTGTATCAGGTTGCCGCAGGTGTCGTCAAAGGCGGCGACGGTGGTCGGGCCCATCTCCGTCGGCTCCATGGTGAAGCGGACGCCCAGCCCTGTCAGACGCGAGTACTCGTCCGAAACGTTGTCCACAGCGAACGCAGTGGCGGGAATGCTCTGCTCGAAGAGCGCCTTTTGAAAGGTGATGGCGGCCGGGTTTTCATTCGGCTCCAGCAGCAGTTCGATATCGTCCGGCCCTTCCGGCGACACGACTGTCAACCACTTGAACTCCCCCATCGGGATTTCTGTTTTCTTGACGAACCCCAGCACCTCCGTATAGAACGCGAGGGCTTTGTCTTGATTGTCCACGAGCACGCTAGTGAGCTTGATTTTCATGATGGTTTCCCGTAAGAGTGTGGGCTGGGCGAGTGATCAGATGCGGATATTATATCGCAGTTCACGCGTGCGCGCTATTCGTTTCTAGGACCGGATCGCGGTGGCGGCGGCCAGACGTCATCGCGCGGCTCATCGAACGCTGCCGAGCCGATTGTGTGCGCCCGAGCGCCCTGGCAGCGCCAGGCCGCGAATGTCCAGCAAACGGCGCCACCCAGCAGCAGAAAAACGCCGATCACAAAACCGCCTCCGGGCTGGCGCATCACGATTTTCTGGTAGATCAAAAACCAAGATAGCGCTGTCACAACGCATCCAGCGACCCACGCACGCGCCCAGTGTGCGATGGACCGTTTCGCCCGCATGGAGGCCGCGAATTGGAAGAGCAAATACCAGCCCAGGCAAAAGCTCGCCGTTACGACCAAGAGCAAAACGATGAAAACCACATAACCGACATCCAAACGAATTACTCCCCTTTAGATCCGTTGTACATCGGATATCTTGAACTGTTACTCTCTGTCTGCCCGCCAGTATAAGTCTATGATCGTTCCATAAATGTCGGCATTATCGCTGACGACGAGCGCATCTGATTGGATCGCGATCGGCAGCGCATCGATCCCACGCAGGAATTGATCGAGCTGTGGCCCCGCCGACGCCAGCGCTTCCGCGCGGCAGTAGACGACGATCAGTTGGCGACCAAACGATGTCGCCACGCGACCGCGCAGGAAGCCGCCGTAGTCCGGCTCATCGTCTAGAATATATTCAAAGCCGCGCGGCGTATTGCGCAGGTGGGAGTCCTTCGCGTCGTGCAATTTGCCGTCGGGATAGATCCAGAAGACGAAATCTGGATCGCGATGCGTGAACTCTTTGAGGGCGCGCCGCCTGCCGGGATAGCGTGCGGCGAGGAAGGGAAAGTCTCCCGCCGCCGCGTCGCGGGTAATTGAGCCGGTAGTGATCATTGATGACTCTATCGGCTCGTCGCCTCAGTTTGCAAAAGCATTGTCTTGTGGCCGAAGACACTTCTTCCTTAAGTTCGACAGACGCTCGTACGCTTCCTCGTAATATTCTTCCGGATATTCACGGGGAAAGATCGGAAGGTTTGTCCAGTTCTCGACAAACGACGACAAATGCGAGAACCCTTCAACGATCCAGCGGTCCACCTTGTCGCTCACGGTCGCCTGCCGGCAGCATTCCTCCATCGCGTTTGTGAGGCGCGCAAACCCCTCCTTGTCCCATCGGAAATCGTAGCGGATCTGCATCAGAAACGCCTCATCGTCGAAAGTCTCGCCAAGCTCTTCACTCAAAATCGTCAAATATTCACACATAGTCTTTTCTCTGCTGCCTTCCAATCGATGCGATATACGCTATCATACCAATAGCGGGTTTGAACTTGCGGGGATCGGACGGAACTACCGGAACGAATATGGTGAAATTCTCATCACGGGAGAATTTTGCGGCGGGAAATTTTGTGGAGTCCGCGAATAGGGAATCGGCAATGAAAACTGACAACTACGGCGTACACGGCTTTCAGGCCGATCTTATTACTGTCGCCGCAGGCGTAATTGAGCGGCCGGCGGTGGAGTTTCATTCCATCGGGATCAATGTTAGCGCGCCGGCGCGAGTGCGGGCGATGCGGGATGGCCTGACGGATGAGAGCGTGCATGAGACGCTTGCGATCGATATCGCGCCTGCGGGAATGCCGTCGCGGGTAGAAGTCGAATGGACGCGAAGGGATGCCGGCGATGTGCTGTTTTTGCGTTTGACGCCTGAGTTTTTGGAGCGCGTCGCGTCGCAGTGTGAGTGGGACGCCGGAGGCGCGGAGATACGGAATGAGTTTCGGTTTCGTGATCCGCAGATCGAGAGATTAGGACTGTTGTTTCACGCGGACTTGGAAGCCGGCCGCCCCTCTGGGAATCTGTACGGTGGAAGTCTGGCGACGGCGTTTGGCGTTCATCTTTTGCGTCGATACGCGGACGCGTCGAAGCCCTTTTCTGAGCCCCGGGGAGGCTTGGGCGCCGTACGCATGCGAAGAGTTTTGGAGCATATCGAGACGCATTTGGCGGACCCTTTGACGCTGACGGAGCTGGCGGACGCGGCTGGGCTGGGAGCGTCTCAGTTCCGGATATTGTTCAAACAGTCGCTTGGTCTCTCGCCTCACCGATATGTAACCGCTCAGAGGGTGGATTGGGCAAAAGATTTGCTTCTGACTGGCGGGCGAACTCTCGGACAAGTGGCTTCCGACGTCGGCTTCGCGGATCAGAGCCATTTGACACGGCACATGCGGCGTCATCTTGGCGTTACGCCCGGTGTGCTGGCGCGCCGGGCGCCCACCCGCGATTCGTTCTAAAAACCGGCGCTTCGTTCAATACTTGGCGAGTCCTGTTTCCCCATAATAAAATCACACAATGGAAAAGAGGGAATAAATATGCCGAGCCGAGAACGAGTAACCGAGCTGATCCGATATGTGGGCGAGTATCGCTTCATGGAGGCGATCGCGGAGTTCTACCACCAAGACGCCGTACTGCGCGAGAATAATGGACCGCCGCGTGTCGGGCTGGCCGCCGCGCTTGAGTTCGAAGCGGCGTTCTTGACGACCGTTGCCGAGTGGCGTCGAGCGCAGGCCGTGTCGTTTCTCGTGGACGGTGATTGCGTTGCGATCCACTGGGTCTTTGAGCCAACCATGAAGAACGGCGCCCGCGCCTCAAGAGAGGAGATCGCATATCAGCGATGGGAGGGAGACCGGATCGTGGAAGAGCGGTTTTTCTACGATCCGGGGACTGCATAGGAGAGTTTATGTCCGAACACACATCGACGGTAATTTGGCGGCGGGGCGCCGCCGAGGCGTTTACGGACAATCGGTACAGCCGAGCGCACGATTGGAAGTTCGACGGCGGCGTGGAGGTGCGGGCGTCGTCGTCGCCGCATTCGGTTCCGGTTCCAATGTCGGACGCGTCGGCGGTAGACCCGGAGGAGGCGTTTGTGGCGTCGCTGTCCAGCTGTCACATGCTGTGGTTCTTATCGCTGGCGGCGAAGCGCGGGTTTGTGGTGGATGAGTATCAAGACGACGCAGTCGGGGTGCTGGAGAAGAATGGGGAGGGGCGGCTGGCGATCACAACGGTGACGCTGCGGCCTCGCGTGACGTTCGCGGGAGGCGAGGCGACGCTTGAGGAGTTAGAGGCGCTGCACCACGCGGCGCACGAAGCGTGTTTTCTTGCAAACTCGGTGAAGACGGACATCCGATTGGAGATCGGCTAGGCGAAGCACGATCTCATTCTACAGGCGGCCTCGTTTGTGGCCGAGAAGAGTGAACGAGAGCGCCCAACGCCATGCCGCCGCTCGGCTGTTCTTTTGAAACTCTCCCCATTCTTGTTCTCTTGCGTCGCCATGCAGCAGGACGCTTTCGAACGTATCCAACTCCAGCCCCCAGTAAGCCGCGTTCCATTCCGTGATCGCCTGAAACGAGGTGTCGACGTCCAGCACACAGATGACTTCGCCGTCTTTGACATGGTTGATCGTGAGAATAGCGACCAGTTTGCTCATATCAAAGGACGTCATATTGCCCCAGACAGAGCCTCGCTTCCCAGTCAATCGATCTGCGGAGACGTCGGTGAAGGCGATCCCACGCGATTGCCAATACGCGATCGCCGTGTCGCGGGCCTCGTCATTCCAATTCGGGATTGTGATTGCTTTTGTGATTTTCATATCGGATGATATTATTTTTGATTTTGCTGGGCTTGAAGAAACGCACGGACGCATTGTGGGTCCCACTGAGTCCCCGCGCCGTCTTCCAGGATGCGCAGGGCCTTTTGCCGCTCCATTCCCTCGCGGTAAGGGCGGTCAGTTGTCATGGCGCTGAAGGCGTCGGCGACGGCCATGAGGCGGGCGATTAGCGGGATCTCCTCGCCCCGGAGGCCAAAAGGGTATCCTTCGCCATCCCAGCGTTCGTGATGGTGGCGAACCGCATCGAGTGTCGCCTCCAGGCCCGGCACGGAGCTGACCATGACCGATCCCATCATGGGGTGCAGCTTGATCGCTTCGAATTCCTCGGCTGTTAGTCTTCCCGGTTTTCGCAGAATATAGTCGGGGACGCCGATCTTGCCGACATCATGCAGCAGCGCGGCGACCGCCACGGTGCGCTGCTCGCGTTCGTCCATGTCCAGCTCGCGCATGATCAGCAGGCAAAACTCCATGACATCCTCGGAGTGACGACGGGTGTAGCGATCTTTGTTGTCGACCGCCGTCACCAGAGCGTCCAGCATTGAAAATCCCTGGAAATGAGCGACGGCGTCCATACGGAAGCGCCGCGCTGTTTCTTCCGTGTCGCCGCCCGTCTTTGCCAGAATTAGCCGCTCGTCGGCGCGGTGGAGCACGGCGTGACAGTCCGTGTCGCCGTCAGGAAAGAGCGCCGCACCGACGGAAACCGAGATCGGAATTGCCGCCCCCAGGTCTTCGGGATAGTAGGATAATCCCTGGAGGGAGGAACGCAGGCGCGCCTCGACTTCCGTGGCGGTTGCGTGGTGGACGTTGGGCAGCAGCAGCGCGAACTCATCGCCGCCGAAGCGCGCCAGCGTGTCGTAGGGACGGCAGATGTGCGTGAGGCGCTCGGCGACAGCGCGCAGGACTTGATCGCCGATCGCATGACCGTACACGTCGTTGAAGAACTTGAAATTGTCTAAATCCAGCATCACGACGCCCAGGATCGTCTTCTCGCGCTGGGCGCGGTCGGCTTCCGCGTTCAGCCGGTGCTGGAAGGCGCGGTGGTTGAGCAGGCCCGTCAGCGGATCGCGATCCGCCCGCTCCCTCGCCTCCAGAAGATGCTTCGCCTGTTCATCCTCGGCGCGCTTGCGGTCGGTAACGTCGTGGACTGTTCCCAGGAGGTAGGCGCAGCGATCGGATTCATCGAAAATCGGGATGATGCGTACATCTCCCACGCGTTCTCCCAGTGGATACGTAGACGTCTCTTGCCATTCCACGGGGCGCCGCTCGCGGATCGCCTCCGCATACTTGGCGAGGACTAAGGCCAGCGAAGACGCGGGAATCACATCCTTCACCCGCCGCCCAATAATCTGCTCCGCGCGAAGCCCTGTGACTTTGGCGAACGAGAGATTGATAAAGAGAAATCGGTAATCTTCCTCGGGATCGACCCCGAGAAGGAAGACGGTATCCTCGACATTGTCCAGGATCAGCGCCATCTGCCCCTGATTCGCTTCCAGCGCCGACAGAAACTGCACCGTGCGCTTCTGCGTCTCCGCCTGAATTTGAGCCGCCGCCTTTCGTTCACTGATATCCTCGGTAAGAACGATCGTGTGATGCGGATGCCCTAGCTCGTCGTAGGTGAGGGAGACGCTGTTTTGGGTCCAGATGTATTCGCCGTCTCCGCGGAGACATCGTTTTTCCAGGACGAAGTTTGGGATTCTGCCCTCCAGAAGCTGCTCCATCAGCATCACGGTTTCTTCGAGGTCGTCCGGGTGAGTGAGCGCCGCAAAGTCGGTCGCCACCGCTTCTTCCAGGGTGTATCCCAGGATCGAGCAGAACGCTTTGTTGACCGTGATAAAACGTCCATCCTGGCCGATAATGCTCGCGCCCACGGCGGCGTTGTCAAAGGCTGCCTGAAAGTTCTTCTCGCTGTAGCGCCGTCCGGCGACCGCCTGCTTGCGCTCGGCGATCAGTCGGTCCTGCTCGGCCGCGCGCCGCCCGAGTTCGAGGTTGTTGATCACTTGATGCGCGAGCGTTCGAAGCGCCGACTCCTGGTCCGCTGTAAGGCGTCTTGGGGTGCGATCGATCACGCACAGCGACCCCAGCGCATGGCCGCTTTCGGTGATCAGGGGGACGCCCGCATAAAATCGGATGTGAGGATCGCCGGTGACGAAGGGGTTATCAGCGAAGCGCGCATCTTCGGCCGCATCCGGGACGATCATCATGTCCGCTTGGAGAATGGTGTGGGCGCAGAAGGCGATGTCGCGCGGCATTTCGGTCACTGTCAGGCCGACGGCGGCCTTGAACCACTGCCGTTCGTCGTCCACGAGCGTGACCGTCGCGATGGGAGTTCCGCAGATAAATGCGGCAAGCCGAACGATATCGTCATACGCATCTTCGGGAGCCGTGTCGAGAATGTGATAGTCGCGCAGGGCGGCTAGACGGTCGAGTTCATCTGGTGGCATGAGGGTGGCGATTCCGTAAATCGAGATCTTCGTCCCATTGAGCTTATCGCCAGTGTCTCTTCGGCGGTTGAAGCGATTTTACCATTAAATTCAGTTCTTTCACTGCTTTTCAGCGGCGCGGCCAGTACATGATGACGGAAACGCCGATCAAGCAAATCAGAGCGCCCCAAGTTTCGGGTCCGTCCGGTTTGCGTCCATCGAATCGCCAATCCCATAGCAGCGACATCACGATGAATATCGCGCCGTAAGCGGCGTAAACGCGGCCGAACGCCGCCGTAGGCTGGAAGCTGGGCAGCAGTCCATAAACGATCAGGAGCGCCGCGCCAATGATAGCGAAGTAGAAGGGCTGTCCTTTACGAAACCACTGCCAAATCAGATAACCGCCGCCGATTTCGGCAAGCCCGGCAAGAAAAAACAGCAGAAGCGATTTGATCAATAACATGGAAATTGTGTGTCTTTCACCGATCAAGTCGAATGATTGTGGCGGTGATGGATATCTGGGAAATGGGGATGGGAGTGCGTCATCGGTTCATGGACGTGCTCATGGGTGTGCGGTTCCGTGGGATCGACGCCCGGCGGGTGGGTGTGCTGGTGATGCGCGTCGTGCGTATGACGATGGCTATGGACGAGGCGTTCGTGGCGATGATCGTGGGAATGTTTCTCGGAAAGATGGAGCCACACTCCCGCCGCCATGAGCGCCGCCGCGACCAAGAACTGCGGGCCGATGGGATCGTGCAAAAGAACCAGCGAGACGATGGCGCCGACAAATGGGGCCAGGGAGAAATAAGCGCCCGTGCGCGCCGTGCCCACATGCCTCAGCGCCAGCACAAAGAACGCCAGACTGAGACCGTAGCCCAGGAAACCGACAAGCATCGCGCCGCCGATCTGGGACATGGCGGGGAACTTCGCGCCGAGGGCCAGCGCAATCGTCAAATTGACGGCGCCCGCGACAGCGCCTTTGATAGCGGCGACTTGATACGGATTGCTCGCCGAGACCTTTTGCGTCAGGTTGTTGTCGATCCCCCAGCACAAACAAGCGCCCGCGATGGCCAGAGATCCTAGAGGCAGCGAAAATCCGCCTAGTCCCTGCCACGAAAGAACCAGTCCGCCTCCCACGATCAGCGCCATGCCCAAAGCAATACGCCGGTCAAAGTTTTCTTTAAAGACAAACCAAGCCAGCAGTGATGTGCAGACCCCTTCCAGGTTCAGCAGCAGCGACGCCGAAGATCCCGGCGTATTCTTCAAGCCCAGCATCAGTAAGACCGGCGCAACGATCCCGCCAAACAAGATCGCTCCCGCCAGCCACGGCAGGTCCGCGCGCGACAGCGGCGCCTCCTCCGCCGTGCGGCGAGTGAAGTAGAGCACGGAAAGCCCCAGCCCCGATCCCAGATACAGAAGCCCCGCCAGTAAAACAGGCGGCGTGTTTCCCAGCAGCAATTTGGCGAACGGCGTGCTGACGCCAAATAAAATCGCGGCGAGCAGCGCGATTCCGACGCCGACGGGCAGGGGATTTCGATGGTTGTCGTGCTCAGTCATGCGGCTATTCTACCCTTCCTATGAATGCGCCGACACAACAAGTCACGGAATGGATGAAGCATCCATCGACTTTAAGTATCATATGGTGCGAGATTTCAAAGGAGAACGCTGCTGTCATGAGACGCCATCTGCTGCCCGTATTTACTTTACTTACGCTCGCTCCCTTCGCCCATGGACAGGGACCAACTGTCTCGCAAACCACCGTGCTGCAAAATATCACCGCGCAAGATGTTCCCAGGTACATCCAATCGTCCCAGAAGCTCGACGAATTGACGTGCAATTTTCACGACAATACAGTAACCGCGCATGGAAGCCAGGAGGCCGTTACCGAGTTTGAGAAGGAACTTCACGCCAAGGACGTGCAGCGTGGCCAGTATCGACTGACGATGAAACTCGTGGGTTACCATGTGGACAAAAACGGCAAGATCACCGAAACCGCGACTCAAACTCCGAGCATTGTAACTACCGAAAAAATCTCTGCATCGATTTCCATGGGTGGACATGGTCAGGATGGCCTCGCGATCACTGTCATTCCCTCGCCGGATACCGACAAGACAATCAATCTTACCGTGGAAATACAGGAACTAGGCGAGCAGGGGGAAGTCATGAACTCTGGGAAAAATACGCAAGTTGCGTCGCTTGGCAAGACCGTGCATATCACGGGGATGACGGACGCCAAAGACAAGGCTCTGCGCCGCGCCGTGCAAAAGGGGGAAGTTGTGACCGATCGGGGCGAGTACACAGGCTACTATCTGGAAGTGACGCCAACGAAGCTCTGAACTTACCATAGGCAGCGCTGGCTCTCAACTACTTTAACAGAAATTGCTTAAGATCGTGCTCTGCTTCTTCCTGTAATAAGCCCACGGTAACCTCAATGCCGGATTGCCGCAGGATGGCGATCCCGTTGCCGTTATTGCGTGGATCGGGATCGATCAGCGCCACATGAACGGCGGCGACGCCGAATTTTACAAGCGCTAACGCGCACGACGGGCGATGATCCTGTTGTCTTTAACGAAAACCGCATCCCACCGGAGGATTTGGCAAACAGCCGGGGATCGCTTTGCGGCCTTTCGCCAAAGCTTCACGCATGAAATATTCTGGAGTCAACGTTATGATATGGACAACTGAAGCGACGGCCATGATAGGTCCGTCTCCGCGCCTGCCGTCATGCACAATGGAGCTATCTAGCTGTTCGCGGTTAGCGTTGATTTTTGTGCGCGAGTGAACGCGGCGACACAGACGGGATCCCACTGAGTTCCCGCGCCTTCCGCTAAAATACGCAGCGCTTTTTGGTGGTCCATTCCCTGACGATAAGGGCGATCCGTCGTCATCGCGCTGAAGGCGTCCGCAACCGACATGAGGCGCGCGGCCAATGGGGTTGCTTCCCCGATAAGGCCGGCGGGATATCCGCCTCCGTCCCAGCGCTCGTGATGGTGACGCACGGCGTCCAGCGTTGCCGCCAGTTCCGGCGCCGCGCCGACAATGGCGGCTCCCATCTGCGGATGCTGTTTGATCGTCTCAAACTCCTCTTCCGTCAATCGGCCCGGCTTGCGCAGGACCGCGTCGGGAACGCCGATTTTGCCGACATCGTGGAGAAGGGCGGCGACCGCAATGACGCGCTGTTCTTCCTCACTAAGCCCCAGCTCACGCGCAATCATCAGACTGTAGGTCATGACATCCTCCGAGTGCTTGCCGGTGTACCGATCTTTGTTGTCCACCGCAGCCACCAGCGCGTCCACCATGGAGAACCCTTTCATTCTCTCTTTTACGGATTTGCGCAGCCGATCGGCCTCGGTATCCATATCGCCGCCGGATTTTGCTCGGCGCAGACGCTCATCGGCCAATTGGAGCGCCTCGTGTCGATCCGGTGTGACTTTCGAGACCAATGCTACTCCCACGCTGACGGTCAGTGGGATCGCGACTTCCTCTGCTGAGGACTGATAACACAAGCCTTCCAGACCGGCGCGCAGGCGTATTTCCAGATCCTGTGCTTGAGAACCTTTGGAACACGGAAGCAGCAAGGCAAATTCATCTCCGCCAAACCGCGCGGCGATATCGCCCGGGCGGCAAAGCTCCTGCAGTCGACGCGCAACGTGAAGCAAAACACCATCGCCCACGATATGGCCGTACGCGGAATTGAAGAACTTGAAATTATCGAGATCGAGAATGGCGACGGCCAGTTCCATGCCTTCCTGCGACATCCGCGCGATTGCGTCTTGAAATTTTCGATGGAATGCCCGATGGTTCCACAATTCCGTCAGTGGATCGTGATCGGCCTGCTCTTGCGCTTTGATTAACGCCGCTTTAATTTGCGTTTCCTGTAACTTTCGGTCTGTGACTTCATGCACAATTCCAAACAGGGCTCGTGTTCCCTTGATCTCAATTTTATCCATACTGATATGGTTCGCGAGCCAGTGAATACTGCCGTCGGGCCAGACGACGCGAAATTCGACCATGGTAGTTCGATGCGTGGCCAGAGTAACGTCCACAGCGCCATGGATGCGCCGAACATCTTCGGGGTAGATCGACTGAAAGAAGAGTTTGGATGTCAGACACGCTTCAGGCGGCAAGCCGAGCAGTGCTTTCATCTGATCGGACGCGGTTTCCGTTTCTGGGGCCGCTTCATCAAAACTCCAAGTGCCAAATTGACCGCTGGTCAGTGCAAGACGCAATCGAGATTCACTTGAGAGGAGAGCTGCCTCTACATCTTTATGCTTGGTGATATCTGTTTGTACGGCGACAAAATGAGTCAATTCACCGGCCTCATCGCGCACGGGAGCGACTGTCAATTCGTTCCAAAACTCAGTTCCATCTTTTCGATAATTCAGCAACGCGATTTGAATGGGGCGCCGTTCTTTGATTGCTTCTCGTAGTTTAGCGACCTCAGCGCGGTCTGTTTTTGGGCCCTGAAGAAATCGGCAGTTGAAACCGATCACTTCCTCTGCGGAATACCCCGTGAGTTCAAGGAATGAAGCATTCGCGTAAATGATCGGATGATCCGGAAGATGTGGATCCGTCAATACAAAGGCGTTCTGCAGCACCGCGGTCGCTTGCAGGCGAGCACGTTCTTCTGCATTGAGACGCCTCAAATCCACCGCGTCGCCCAATGAGTTCGCAGCATTCTTCAGAATCCCATTCATAGCCTCGGCAAGAAGGGGAACAGCCGCAAGAGGTACGTCATGCTGGGAAACGTCTGTCGAATTGGTAATGAGTGGCGTCTGTGTAATCAAGATGCTGGCTTTCTAAGAATAACGAACCAATTGTCGATGATCCTATCATAGTTATCGGCTCCGAAATAGAAAATTGTTACCGCGAATAAAAGTTCACCGCTCGTTGTAGCGTCTCGGATTATCTTGCCTTCATCCTCATTTTATTGGCGGCACGAATATTAATACTAGTTAAATTGTGAATGTTACAATGGAAACAAAACACCAGAGTCTTTCCGGTTGCTGTTAATGATG
>NZ_JBDSQY010000287.1:0-17505 GCF_039929585.1 Capsulimonas sp. | reverse complement strand
CGGCAGGGGGACCAAATCCCTTCTTGCCAAATCCCCCCAATTCTGATACAATCATAAACCCACATGAAATCCAGAAAAACCAACACAAACCCAATCAAATTAGGCGCCGCTCTCGCCGCCCTCTGCGTCCTTGCTCCTCATCTCAGCGCGGCCGCTCCTGCAAAGACGAACGCCAACGCGCCGCGCCTCAATCCCAAGGTCGAGCGGCAGCTCGACGATCTTCTTCTTCACCTGACCCTGGAAGAGAAGATCGCGCTGTGCTCGGGCGACAACGGCCACTTTCGCGGCGTGCCCCGGCTGAACATTCCAACCCTGCGGCTCACCGACGGGCCGCGCGGGCCGAACAACTCGGGCGCAAGCACGGCGTTCCCGGCGGGCGTGCTGTTTGGAGCGACCTGGAACCCCAGTCTGATCGGCAAGGCCGGCAAGGTCATGGGCGAAGAAACGCGCGCCGTCGGCGAAGGCGTTCTGCTTGGGCCGGGGATCAATATCCAGCGCGACCCCATTGGCGGTCGGTTCTTTGAGTACTACACGGAAGACCCGTATCTGAACTCGCGGCTCGCCGCGGAGATCGTGAAGGGGATTCAGAGTGAGGGCGTCGCGGCCTGTTTGAAGCACTACGCGTGCAATAACCGTGAGGACAATCGCAATTTTTATATGTCCATGGTGGACCAGCGGACGCTCAATGAGATCTATCTGCCCGCGTTCAAGTCGTCGGTGGTGGATGGGCATGTCTGGTCGGTGATGACTTCGGCGAACGGCGTCAACGGCGATTTCGTCAGCGACAGCAAGGCGCTGCTTCGGGACAAGCTCAAAGACGAATGGGGCTTCGACGGCATGGTGCTCACCGACTGGCTGCAGGCCCGCTCGGTCGAGAAGTCCGCGTTCGCCGGTCTGGACATCTCCATGCCCGGCGGCGACTGCCCGTTCGCCAAACCGTTAGTGGCCGCCGTTTATGCGGGCCGCGTGCCGATCTCGGTGATCGACGACAAGGCCCGGCGCATCCTGCGCGTCTTTGCCTATACCGGCGTTCTCAACCATCGAGATATGACGGCGGGCGCCCAGCGCAACACGCCGGAGCATCAGGCGGTCGCCCGTCAGGTCGCAGCCGAAGGAGTCGTCCTGCTCAAGAATGCGCAAAATATCCTGCCGCTCGATCCCGCCAAGGTCAAGAACGTGCTGGTGCTCGGCCCCAGCGCCGACCGCCGATTCTGCATCGGCGGCCTGGGCGGCAGCTCCTGGGTGCAGGGACCGTACGAAGTAACGACCCTCGCGGGAATCAAAACCGTCCTCGGGGACCGGGTCCAGTATCTCTCGGTCGACGATCTCGGCGGCTTCCAGCCGATCCCGCCGAGCGCGCTCCAGCCCGTGGATGGGAAACCCGGCTTCACGGCAAAATACTACGCCAAGGACGGGACCGAACCCGCCATCACGAAGGTCGAACCGCAGGTCAACTTCATGTGGGAGATGCGCGGGCCGGACCCGGCCATTGCGCCCGATGGGTTCCGCGCGCAGTTCATCGGCAAGATTATTCCGCCGGTGACGGGTTCGTATGCGATCAAAGTGACCGCCGGCGGCAAGGCGACCATTTACGCGGGCGAAAGCGGCGGCGAACCGCTGGCCATGGCGAGCCGCGAGGACGGCCGCCCGACCGCCACGGCGCTGGTTCAGATGGAGCAGGGCAAGCCCTTCACGCTGCGCATCGAGTACACCCGCCAGCCCGGCGACGCCGCCCTTTCGCTCGCCTGGCAGACGCCGGCCTCGCCGCAATGGACGGCCATCGACGAGGCCGTGCAAAAGGCCGAAACGGTCGTCGTGGTCGGCGGCATTGACCACAGCCTGGATACCGAGGGCTGGGATCGCCCGGACATGCACTTCCCGGCCGATCAGCAGAATCTCATCAACCGGGTCGCCAAGCTCAACCCGCGCACCGTGGTCGTGATGATCAACGGCTCGCCATTGGAGCTGGGCGGCTGGCTCCCGAACGTTCCCGCCGTGGTCGAAGCCTGGTACCCCGGCATGGAGGGCGGAAACGCCGTCGCGGATATCCTTTTCGGCAAGGTCAACCCCAGCGGCCGCCTCCCCTTCAGCTGGCCGAAAGTCCTCGCCGACTCGCCCAGCCACAAGCTCGCCACCGAGAACCGAGATGTCGTCAACTATCAAGACGGCCTGATGGTCGGCTATCGTTACTACGACACCAAGCACGCCGAGCCGCAGTTCCCGTTCGGCTACGGCCTGAGCTACACCACGTTCTCCTTCGGCAAGCTGACCGCCGCCAGGGCCAAGGGCGCCATTTCGGTAAAACTCCCCGTGAAGAACACCGGAACGCGCGAGGGCAAGGAAACCGTCCAGATCTACATCCGCCCGCTCAAACCCAGCGTTGCGCGCCCCATCCACGAACTCAAAGCCTTCACCAAGATCGCCCTGAAACCCGGCCAGGCGGGGCAGGCCGCGTTCCAGCTCAAAGCCGACGCGTTCTCCTACTATGATGTGAAAGCGAAGGCGTGGCGTGTCGATCCGGGGACGTATGAGATCCAGGCCGGCGCCTCCAGCCGCGACATTCGAAGCGTCACGAAGGTCGTGGTGACTGCGGGGATGTTTTAGGATGTGGATGCCCCTCCGCCCCACTGGATTAGGATGGCCCCTCCGCCCCAATTCTGGGGGACCGGAAAATGCCAATCTCCGAAATCAGGTCCCCCAGAATTGGGGCGGAGGGGCCGAACACCCACACGACGGCAAACAAGACTTAGGAAAGTAACCCATTATGAACCGTCGATCGTTCGTCAAACTCGTTGGCGCCGCTGCGCTTCTGGGCGCTGTCCCCTACTCCGCCGACGCGGCGTCCAGTAACGGAAGCAAGGGCGGCAAAGGCAAGATCGACCGTAAGGCGCTGGTGGATCGGCACAAGATCACGCTCACACAACCCGAGGCGCTGACGCCGCTGTCGGTGGGCAACGGCGAGTTTGCGTTTACGGCGGACGTGACGGGATTGCAGACGTTCCCGGGCTTTCATGACGGGAAAATGCTGCTGCAGACGATGGCGCAGTGGGCGTGGCACACGTCGCCCAATGAAAACCATTACAAGCTGAGTGACACGTTCAACATGTACGACAGCCACGGACGACAGACGCCCTACCCCAGCGGCAACGAAAACGGCGGCGGGTTTGGCGAAGACAGCCCGGCGGCGCAGTGGCTGTGCAGCAATCCGCATAAGTTCGATCTGGGACGCCTGGGGCTTCTATTGCCGCAAATTGATGGACGCGAGGCGAAGATCGAGGATCTCGGCGATGTCCATCAGGAGCTCGATCTCTGGTGGGGCCTGCTGACAAGCCGCTTCACTATCGCCGGTCAGTCCGTCCTGGTGGAGACAGTGTCCGATCCCACGCACGACGTACTGGCGGTGCGCGTCACCTCGCCGTTGATCTCGGACGGGCGAATGGGCGCGCGGCTGCACTTCTCCTACGCTCCCGCCGACTGGCTGCATCCCGACGACTGGGGCCAGCCGGATCGCCATACCACCTCCGTGAGCATTGTCAAAGATGAATGCCGGTTCGGACGCCAGATCGACGGAGCGACGGATTACTCCGCGCGCGCCCTCGCTTCCATGGGGGCAGCTCACCAGACGGTCTCGCAGCACGAACACACCTGGACCGCCAAGGGGCAAGATTCCATCAGCCTCGTGCTCGCCTTTTCACCCGATCCTATCGAGAAGACGAAGGGGAAAGTGGCGAGCTTCGATCAGGTCAAGCGCGCGGCGGCGAAGCATTGGAAGACGTTCTGGTCGACGGGCGGCGCCATCGATCTTTCCGAAAGCGCGGACAGCCGCTGGAAAGAACTGGAGCGGCGAATCGTGCTGTCGCAGTACCAGACGGCGATCAATAGCTCCGGTTCGCTGCCGCCGCAGGAGACTGGGCTTGTGCAGAACAGCTGGTTTGGAAAGTTTCACCACGAGATGCACTGGTGGCACGCCGCGCACTTCCCGCAGTGGGGACGCGAGGCGATGCTGATGCGCAGCATGGATTACTACCGCCAGATCCTGCCCGTCGCGCGCGAGACCGCCGCGCGCATCGGCTGCAAAGGCGCGCGCTGGCCCAAGATGGTCGGCCCCGAAGGGCGCGAAAGCCCGAACCGGATCAACCCGTTTTTGACCTGGCAGCAGCCGCACCCAGTCCACTTCGCCGAGCTAATCTATCAGGCCAAGCCGACCCAGGAGACGCTGCACTTCTTCAAGGACATCGTGCTGGAAAGCGCGGAGTTCATGGCGTCGTTCCCGTGGTGGAACGACGAGCGCAAGTGCTATGAGCTGGGACCGCCCAGTGTCGCGCCCTACGAGAATAACTTCCCGGATCGAAAGACGTCGAAAAACCCGACCTTCGATCTGGCGCACTGGTCGTGGGCGCTGGGGATCGCGCAGCTCTGGCGCGAGCGCCTCGGCATGGCGCGCTCGGAAGAGTGGGATCACGTTCGAAACAACTTCGCGCCGCTGGCGATCCACGACGGCATTTACCGCGAGACCGAGTTGGTCGACGCCGGCCACACCGGACACCCCACAATGCTCGGCGCGCTGGGCGTCGCCCCGCGAACGCCTCTGGTGGACGACGCCGTCATGCAGAAGACCCTCGATTTCGTGCTGACGAAGTGGCCGCGCGACGACATGTGGGGCTGGGACTTCCCGATGATGGCGATGACCGCCGCACGCCTCGGCCGCCCCGACCAGGCGATCGAATCCCTGTTCATCGACACTGGAAAGAACGTCTACCTCGCCAACGGCCACAACTACCAGCAGCCCATCCTGCCCCTGTATCTGCCCGGCAACGGCGGCCTGCTCTTCGCCGTCGCGATGATGGCCGCCGGCTGGCGCGGCGCTCCTGCCGGCCACGCCCCCGGCTTCCCGTCCCCCGACAAAGGCTGGACGGTGCGCTGGGAGGGGTTGCGCCCGGCGCTGTAGGGCGGCCCTCACCTAAGCGAGTCGTTCAAATCAGCGGCGCCGGCGGTTGAAACCACGCCTTTGAGAGCGCGGAAACCCACCTGCGTGGGTTACATATTTGTATGCGATACTGTCGAATAAAAACGTAATATCAGGCGGTATCGCTTCGGATCACGTAGTCCGCGCAGGCGGACTTCTGCGCTCTCGTAGGCGCGGTTTCAACCGCTGGCCTCTTCTGTGTTCGTTGCGTCATTAAAGACTCAAACAGCAGTAACCGCCAGCTATCTTAGGTGAGGGCCAGCGCCGCAACCGCCGCCCGTAACACCGGCGCAATTTCCGGGCTGGCGACCATCCCCGCCACGCCTAAGTTTTTCGGCAAAATCTTCACCGCGACGCATGCTTCCTCCACCACCCGCGCATCCATCGTCTTGATTGTCTCCGTAAGCTGGCTGTGCGCAAAGGTCGCCCACGGCGCGGCGTTCAGCAGTGCGACGGGCTTTTGGATAAACTCGCCGCTCCCCACCGTCCAGTCCAGGGCGTTCTTCATCACCCCCGACACCCCATGCGCGTACTCCGGACTGCAGATCAGCACCGCATCGGCGGCGCGCAGCACGGCCCGAAACGCCTGAACGGGTTCGGGCGCGTTCTCGTCAAGGTCGGGATTGAACGGGGGGATGTCGCCCAGACGTTCGTAGACCGTGACGGCGACGCCGTCCGGCGCGAGCGCGGCGGCGGCGTGCAGAAGCGTCGTGTTCGAGGAGCCCTGGCGCAGGCTTCCGGAGAGAGCGAGGATGTTCATGCGAGGTTCAACAATGAGGGGAGGCGCCCGGGTTCCCACATTCTACCCACGCCCGTGTTCTACCCACATGCAGGCCAGATGCGGCATAAGGAATCCTCACGCCCCTCGCCGAATAAACCCACATGACAATCAACTTCCACCCCATCGCCGAGCGTCTCGCGCAGGAGTTCGCCGAAACGGCGGCCGAGCGGGACAAAGCCGGCGGGACGCCGAAGCGTGAACGCGATCGGCTGCGCGAGTCGGGGCTGCTGGCGATGTCGATTCCCACGGAGTATGGCGGGGGCGGCGCGTCGTGGGCGGAGACGATGCTTGCAGTGCGGACGATCGCGCGGGCGGACAGCTCGGTCGCGCATGTTTTTGGATTTCACCATCTGCTGGTCGCTACCGTACGGCTTTTTGGCTCGGATGAACAGATGGAGACACTCGGGCGCGCGACTTGCGAACACCGCTGGTTCTGGGGGAACGCGCTCAACCCGCTGGACAAGCGGACCGTCGCCGCGCCCGACGGCGTGGGGTGGATATGGAACGGGGTCAAGAGCTTTTGCTCGGGCGCGGCGGATTCGGACATTCTGATCGCCTCGGCGCTTTCGAGCGTCGACGGCAAGTTGATGGTGGCTGTCGTCCCGTCGGATCGCGCGGGGATCACGATCCATCACGACTGGGACAACATGGGCCAGCGACAAACCGACAGCGGGAGCGTGGCGTTTCAAAATCTGAAGGTGAACGCCGATGATATGCTCACGACGCCAGGGCCGCTGGGGAGCATCTTCGCCTCCCTGCGCCCGTGTCTGGCGCAGCTAATTTTAGTCAACGTCTTTTTGGGGATCGCCGAGGGCGCGTTTGAAGAAGCCAAGCGTTACACACTGTCGCGAAGCCGTCCCTGGGGAACGTCGGGCGTCGCCGCCGCTTCGGACGATCCGTACATCCTGCGTCATTACGGCGAACTCTGGCTGGCGCTCGAAGGCGCCCGCCTTCTCGCGGATCGCGCCGCCGATGTCTTCCAGAAATCCTGGGATTTGGGCGACGACCTCACCGCCCGGCAGCGCGGCGAAACCTCCGTCGCCGTCGCGGCCGCCAAAGTGTCGGCGACAAAGAACGGCCTGGACGTCGTCCAGCGCATGTTCGAAGTCATGGGCGCCAGCGCGACCGCCGCCCATTTCGACTTCGACCGCTACTGGCGAAACCTCCGAACGCACACCCTGCACGACCCCGTCGACTACAAGCTCAAGGAACTCGGCGAATGGGCGCTCTGCGACACGATTCCCACGCCGACGTTTTATTCGTGATGGGATAGACCTGCAGAGACAATTGTCACTCACTGCCCCGTGTGTGGTTGGCAAGCGAGATCGTCATTCCTCGCCGCTGACGAACGCAAAATTATTGCCTGTTTTGCCTTGATGTTTGGCTCGGTACATCGCGATATCGGCAACTGACATCAACATCTCCAGCGTGGTTCCGTCGTGTGGATACATCGCGATCCCAATGCTCAGGGAAGGATTGAGCATTGCTCCATTGCAGGCAAACGGTCTGCTGACCGAGGCAACCAATCTGTTAGCCAAAACATGGGCGGCCGTTTTGGATTCTATATCCACGGACAGCAGTGTGAATTCATCGCCGCCCATGCGCGCAAGTGTATCGGATTGCCGGATAGTAGACGCCAGGCGATCTGCAGTGATCGTCAAAAGCCGATCTCCTTCCGCGTGTCCATACGTGTCGTTGACGCTCTTAAAGCCGTTCATATCCATTACCATAAATGCAACGAGGCGATTGAGGCGCTCAGCGGCGGCAAGCGCCACTGAGGCGCGCTCGGTGAACATCCTCCGATTAGGCAGGCCGGTTAGGAAATCGTGGGTTGCGAGTTTCTGTGCTTGGTCCTTAGCTTCTCTAAGTTCAGTCTCGAGGTCTTTCAACGCGGTAATATCGGCGACATGAACAAAAAATCCGACCACGTACACTCCGACAATGTCCGGAGTGTACGTGGCGAGACTATGCTTGATGCGCCCATCTGGAAGTGGGATTGTTCTCTCGAATACCTGGAGATGGCCGCGCAGCGCCTCGGTAATGTAGGGCAGATTGAGCGTATACAGTGGGCCGAGTAGGTCTTGCATGGACATCCCGATCACTTCGTCTCGGGATTTGCCAAACCATTCTTGGTAAGCCTCATTTGCGAACAGGCAAATTTGATCCTTGTCCCAATAGGCAACCATTGCTGAGATACTATCGACCACACGCAGAGCTAAATCTTTAATGTCCCGATCCAAGGATGGCGCTTGCTGATATACGGACGCATCAATACCACTGTCTTGCATTTAAATCCACCAAGCAGCAGATGAGTTTCTTGCGATATTATCGTTTGTCGCAGGATCTCAAGTTATGATTGTCGCCGCTGAGACATGTAAAGCCAATTTATATGAACCGAGTGTACCAGAAACGCGAGGCCGTTTGCCCAATTACCAGACTCTCTCGTGCTTCGACAGCCTGACGCGTCCCTTTGGGTAGTTCATTGATCTTGACGATGCGCTCCGTCTGGGCCAAAAGTCGGCCAAGCAATCGGAAGTTACCGCCGGTGATGCGCCACAGACGATCCCTGCATCCTGCGTCATTACGGCGAACTCTGGCCCCCTGCCCTCAATTCTGGGGGAGGATGAAGATGCCCCCCGGCCCCCACAAGGGGTGCAAACCATAAAATCGCCCACGTGGCAGATCTTTGTCACGTGGGCGACTATGAGCTTTTACCCCCTTTGGGGGCTAGGGGAACGAATCCGATACGAGAACGAACCCCCTAAAGGATCGCCGAAGAGTTGTAGACTTCCAGTCGGCTAAACCACTGCTTGTACCCTTCGACGAAACGAACGTGGTCGGGGTGGCTGTCGTACGCGTCGAGCGCGGCCGCGTCGGGAAATTCCATCAGCAGGACGAGGGCGTAGGAGCCGTCCACCAGGGGGTGCGGCGAGCCGGCGGGCGCCGCCACGACGAGACTTTGAACGCCGGGGATCTCCGTCAGAAGCGTAAGGGCCGCATGGGCGACCGTTTGGACGGCGCCGGCGGGAGCGTCGTCGTGGAGCCAGATGTAAACGTTGTGAAAGAGCGTGGATTGCTGCGGCATGAAGAGACCTTCTTTCGAGGGTGATGTATTGTGTGTCATGAGCATAGTTACATATTTGAATAAAAAGACGTCACCAGGTGAGTGGGAGGGTGATGTGACCGATCCGCACGACCTCGGCGGCGATTTCGGCGACGGTCACGCGCGCCAGCTCATTCTCGAAGGCCGCGCGCGCCTGGTCCAGCGACGGCTGCATGGCTTCCAGAATACTCGCGCCGACGGCGCAGTCTTTGCAGGGCGGCGTGCGATGTGTGGTGAAGAGCTCCGTGTCCTCCACCGCCTCGTAAACATCCAGCAAACGAATCTGCTCCGCCGGCTTGGCAAGCAGCGCGCCGCCCCCAGAACCAAGCTGCGACGTCGTCAGCCCCGCGCTATTAAGACGCGACAGCAACGCCCGAATGACCACCGCGCCGGTGCTGGCGGTATAAGCCAGATCCTCCGACCGCGCGGGGGCGCCGTCGCGCAGAGTGATGGTGGCAAGGACATGAACGGCGACAGCGAAGCGTGAACTCGTGGGCATGGATCTCAGACATCCTTTTCGAGTATGCAAGTGCGATTGTTACACACTTTGATATTATTGTCAATGGTCGTGAGTTTGTGACTGCGTATCTCAGTACAATATTCCAAGAAGCGGAGATTAATATGGATCGGACCAGATTAAAAGGCCGCAGAGCGACATGAGTTCGTATTCGCAGTCGCAGTCCTTGGCGATCCAGAACAGGTCTTCGGAAAAATCGAGAGTGCTCCATTTGTATCCATAACCGCCGACTTTCGGAGAAAGCTCACTGGCGATAAAGGAAATCAGTTCGTTCATGCCCGCCAGACGGGCATCATGTATTTTGCGCTCTGACGATCCTCGGATTGTATACATCCTGGACGCGCATTCCGACAGCAAGCGAATGAGCGAGGCGAGGATGAGAACTTGGTCGGCAAAGCATTTCTCAGCGTAAAGGCGCTGGAAGTCCTGACGCGCCCGTGTCAGCGCGCGTTCACTCCAAAATCCCCATTGCTCCTCCCCGCGCATTTGACGAAAATGCCGCAGACGGGCTGGCTGCGCGAGAATTTCGGGCGCATCGCCGGTCGGTCGCGAATGGTAGGATTCGCTCATGTCAAACGAGTGAGGAGCGCCCGATATCGCAATATGCAGATGCGGTTCTCCGCCGGCGGCAAGGTCCTTCTGGAAGAACAGCACCGGCAGTGAAATATAGGGAAGGTTTGGGAGGAACTGGAGCCACTCATCGGTCCAGCGATCGCAAAGATCAAAACCCAACCGCACGACGGCTTGATCGCCAGGCATATCCTCAAGAATGGGAAGTCTGCTCACCAAATGCTGAGAAATCGACGAAAACCCTTGCTCATCCTGGATAAATTCTTTTCGGATCTTAGCGAGCGTAAGCGACCGAATACGAGGAGCCGACCACTCTTCGTATCTCCGTGCTTTCTCCTGCGGATCATACGGTTGGTCTTGTGGATAGGAAACACGGCAGTGCGTCACTGCGGCAGGTTGGTGTTCGGATCGCATCACTTTTACTCCAGCGGAGCGGGATAACTCCCCTATCGTTCTGCGGCGTCACTGCGCTAAGTACGCCAGCGCTTGTTCTGTCGTCACTTGCCAGTTGCAGGCGGACATATAGGGCTCAAACCCAAGCGTTTCGTTAATGCGCAGCATTGCCGCATTAGCATCGGCGTTGGCGGTCCGAACGAATTTTGCTTGCGTGCGCTCTCGAAGAATTCGGTCGATCATCGCCGCCTTGATCCGCAGTCCCAGGCCGTGGCCTCGGAACTCGGGCAGGACGCCGGTCATTTCCTGCTTCACGATTTGCGGGACGCCGGGATGCCAGATCACTTCCGTGATTCCGGCCAGGCGGCCGGTGGATGCCTCCCGAGCGGTCAGCGTCCACCGCTGTACTCCCGCCGCCGCCTCCATGCTCTCCATCTGCCGTATCTGCTCCGGGGTCGTCTGCACGTCCTCGATGTCCAGGTCGCCGCGCGGCTGCGTGTTCATGACGGCGTGAAGATTGACAATCGCCGTCAATTGATCCTCGGGATAGGCGCCATCATGGAACTCCAGCATGAAGGCGTCCGGCGAGGTTTGGTCCTCCAACAGCAGTCGGATCTGTTCGGAATCGACATTCTCCAATCGCAGCTGAAAGGCGCGCATCGTAAGGCCCCGCTCGGCGCCGATCCGAAGCATAAAAGCCTCCCCTCCGGGTTCGCGTCCGTTGGTGGAGCCCATGATCAGCGTTTTGCCTTCGCGGCGCGGAACCTGGGCGGCCTGCCGAAACATCTCGCGCCCAAGGCCGCGCCGCCGATACTTGGGATGGACATTCACGTTGATGTTCACCAGATGCGCGTTGTCCTCAGTGGTGACGAACTCGGCAAACGCGCTCGCCACAATCTCCGTCCCGCTCGCGTCCCAGGCGGCCCAGGCGCTCACGGATACGAAATCCGGAATATTTTGATAGCCCGCGATGCGGAGGTCCAGGGGAAGCGGCGGGTCGTCCGGCATGACTTCCGTTCGCACAAGATTCAGAAAATCGTTGAGCGCGGTGAACTCACGCTTGCCGGCGCACGCAAGGTCGAAAGGGAGAATGACGGTCGGATACTCATGCATGGTTATTATCTCTTGTGAACTTTCCAATGGGATGCTATACTGCTTTCAAGACGCATGAACAAAATCGAAAAGGTCACGGCCTCATCCTGGCTGGAGACTGACAATCAGGAGATCATCGTTTCCCGTCGACCGATGGCGCAAAGGCGCATGTTCGGCGCCCTCGCGGCCGCGCTCTCGTGGCTCGCCGCTGAGGGGATTCGACAGACCTTAATGACTGGCGGCTCTCCGGAGCTCGCGGGGATGCCTCTTTACCAGCTCGGCCCATCGATCCTCCTGACGCCATTTATCCTTATATTCCTGCACGGCGCCGGCCCGCGCTGCTTTTGCCTGAAGATACGAGAGCGGGAATATTCTTTCCAGCAGGGCTTCCCTCTTTTGACTTGGACATCGCATGGACAAACCGCCGGCGGCGAGATTTACGTCACACGCACGAAAAGCGGCCAATCAGTGGTCTGCTTCCGAGCGGCGCAGTGGCGATATGGGCTTCCCTTCGCGTACTTTGCCACGGAAGCCGAGGCCAGCGACAAAGCCTGGGAAATCGCGGGAAAGCTGGACCTCAGTTTCCGGCGGCGAGACGCAATTTCAATTCGCGGCTGAGCCTCGCCAAATCTTATCCATGAGACCTCTTGGCCTTGCATAAGTGCAGTTTCCTGTATTTATGTTTTGGCCGCTCTTCCCTCAGTTGTCTAAAGGCTCCTGCCCGGACGCGCTTCGGTAAATCGCAACGATGGCGTCCCAAATGCAACCCCCGACTAAGCCGCCTAGCAGTGACATTTCGATCATTCTCGGCATTGTGGGGTACATATGAGGACGAAAATGTTTCGAAAATATAGTGTATATCAGCATCAGAGCCGCACAAATGAGGCATCGGACGCACCACCGAGCGGTATCCGCCATTATGGATCTGCTCTTCATGAATCTCTCATTTCTTAAGACACGATCGCGGAAGTTATGCTGCGGAAGAATTGGCGCGATGCCTTATCCCCCACGCCTTTTAGGAATGGCTGGGGGCATATCTCAACGATGGCCGGCGTTGGTGAGCATTTTGGCGATGGCGTCGTCCGTGCATAGGTCCAGGGCGGTTTTGCCGTTGTTGTTTTTGGCGTTGATGTCGGCGTGGTGCGCGATCAGGGCGGCGGCGCATAGAACGAAGCCGTGGCGGGCGGCGGAGATCAGGGCGGTATCGTTGTCACTGTCTGGGGTTGTGTCGCGGGCGTTGGGGTCGGCGCCTTTGTCCAGAAGCAGGGTCAGGATGGCTGCGGATTTCGGGTTGGACGCGAGAATGGCGAGCGGGAGACGGAACGAAGCGGGATCGTTGAGGTTGGACGTGGCGTCGGCGAGCGGGGCGACTGTGGCGAAGTCGCCGCTCATGACGGCGTAGGTCAGGGCGTTGACGGGGACATAGTCTTTGTCGCTTGGGTCGGCGAAGGTCATGAGCTTGGCGTCGGCGCCACGTCCCAACAGAAGCTTCACGACCTCGGATTTGCCCTGCTCCGCCGCCTGCATGAGGGCGGTGTCACCGTGAATACGCTCCCGAGCATCGATTGCCGCCCCGTGATCCAGCAAAAATGCGCACATAGGCGCGCCGTCTGCGGCGCTGAAGAGCAACGGGAATTCTTCGTCGTGCGGAATGGATACGCCCTGATCCAGTAGCCATTGGACCATGGGGATGTTCTTGCTGGAAACGGCTTCTGCGAGGATTAAATGCGCGAACTGTGGGTCTTTTGGCTTAAACGATGCTCCGGCAGCGACCAAGGTTTGAAAGATTTCCGGATTGCCGCCGGACGCCGCGCGCCGCAGCAATGTCACGTACTCGGAGTACAGCATGTTTGGGTTGGCGCCCTTCGCCAGGGCAAGCTTTACCTTCACCAGATCGCCGTGTTCAATCGCGTCCGCAAGGCTTTTTTGGACGATCTGCTTGGGCGTCGGATGCGCGCGCTCATAGGCGAGTTTTCGGAGCGCCTTTTCGTCGATGCGATGAAGCGCAACTTCACTCATGCCATAGCCGTCGGCGATCAGCGCGCCGTCGGGCGACACGGCGCAGAAGTCACGGAAGAGCTTCAGGTCTGATAGCTTTTTGCCGGTATGGCCGTCGTACACCGCCGTTCCATCTTCCTCACTGCCGCTGATGAGAATGGCGCCCGTGCGGCTGAAGCCGGAGAAGTTCGTCTGCCCCCCGCCCTCGGCGATCCGTTTCTTCGCGGCGACGCTCCAGATCCCGAGGCCGCCGCCGACGATCTTGCCGTCGGGAGAGATCGCATCGGAGCGGGCGCCCATATTGTCATGGCTCCAAATCTTCTTGCCGGCAGGCATCGTGAAGACCGTCGACTCGGAGGCGGACGCCAGCAGACGTTCGCCCGTGGCCGAAAACGAAAGAGCGAACACCGCCCCCTCGGTATTCAGATCGCGCTGCACGCGCAGGCTGGGAACCGACCATAGGCGAACTGACGAAATTCCCTCATAATCCTCCAGCAAGCCGGCGGCCAGCGATTTCCCATCCGGCGAGAAAGCGAGCGAAAGTGCGGCGGTTTTGGCCGGCAGGCGGCGCAGGTCCGCTCCCGTTCGCGCATCCACGACGTTCACATGGTCGTCATCCCCAGACGCCGCAAGCAGCGCGCCGTCCGGCGACAGGACAACTGCCTGAACGCCGCCGGACTGGAGCCGCTTCGTATGCACCGTCCAGCGCTTTGCGCGCAGATCGTAGAGCGCCGCAGTTCCGTCGGTCATCCCGATCGCCAGCACGCGCCCGTCGGGAGAGAACGCCTGTGAGGTGATTGTCGCCCCGCGATATGGCGACTTCACGATGGAATACGGCGGGTCAAAGGCCGGCGGATCGGACTGTGCCCCGGCCGGCGTGGCCGCCGCGACGAGCATGGCGCAATGGAGAAGCGCGAGAGCGCCGTAAGATCGCAATCGGAATAGGGAGGTTCGCATAATCTCTATTTTAGCATTGAATGAGCATTTGGGTGATGGCGGCGTCCGTGCTCCAATCTAAGGCGGTTTTGCCGTCGTCGTCCTTTGCGTTCACATCGGCGCCGTGGGCGAGCAGGAGGGCGACGCATTCGGCGGAAGCGAATTTGCTGGCTCGGATCAGGGGCGTGCTGCCGTTGCCGCGCGCATTCGGGTCCGCGCCGTACTCCAGCAGCAGATGGAGCAGTTCGGGGGCGCGTTCGTCCTTGAGGATACTGTAAGACGAGTACGCGAGAGCGTCGGGATCGGCCAAGTCGGGCGCGGTACCGATCAGCAGCTGGATCGTCTCAATGTCATGACTGTGGAGCGCGTATCCGAACGCGGACCGAGACGGTTCTTTTGGGTCGTCAGGATTGGCGATGCTGCGCAGCGTGGCGTCGGCGCCGTGATCCAGCAGCAGGCGAACGGCGTCGGCGCTGCCGCTCATCGCCGCCGACATCAGCGCGGTCTTGCCATCGTATGCAGAGCGTTCGTCAATCGCGGCGCCATGATCCAGCAGAAACGCGATAACGGCCGTATGCCCGCACACTGAGGCCATGCCGAGATTCAGCGCGTGGGATTCTTTGGGCAGCGGAACTCCACGATCGAGCAGATATTGGATCATGGGCATGCTGCCGCCCCAAACGGCGGCGAAGAGCAGATTGACGGCAAATTCCGGGTCGCGCGGATGGAAATGCGCGCCGCCCTTCACGAGCGCCTCGACAATATCGGGCCGCCCGGCTTTTACCGCTTGACTCAAGGGAGTAGGATGGATCTGGTATGGGTTAGTATGCGGGAGGTTGGGATCGGCGCCGTTCGACAGCGCTGATTTGACCCGCGGGAGATCCCGTTCGGCAATCGCTTCCTCCAAGTGCTTCTGATACGCAGAGTTCGCCCGAGACAGGCCGAGCGCCCGGCAGAAGTTCCGAAACGTCAGGGCTCTCATAATCTCTATTTTAACACACGCCTTCCTCAGCCCATACAGACGCCCGCAAAATCTCGCCGCCGGTGCTATACTGATTTTATCGTTCGTCACGGCCCCCGGGTAAGCGCCCGCATTGGCCGCGCGTCCCAGCCCTGAGGAGCTTCCGATGTCCCGCTATGAACTATCCGGCAGGCCGGCCCCCGATCCGGGCGACGGCGCCGCGCCGGTCGATCTTCTGACAAATCTCGATGAGCTCGACCCCGCGCCCCGCCTTGCGCCAAGCAGTCCAATGCTTGCGCCGAGCGATCCGACGCCTGCGTTCGAGCCGTCCGAGCTCGACACGATCCCCGATGCGCCCGCCGCGCCGATCCGCTATCGTATTCCACTCCCGCCGAAGCGCGCGCCAACGACGACGGGCAGCCTGGGCGCCTCGTGGGTGGAGCAGCCGAAGACAGAGGCAGCGCCGCCTCCAGCGGCGGCAGAACCCGTTTCGCAGCCACTGACCGACGGCGTCACGCCGCGCGCGCCGCGCATGTACCCGCTGGACTCTCCCTCAGGCTCAAAGTATGGCGATTTTTCGGGAGGCAACGCGTCAGGGCTTGGCGCGGGCATGCCGCCGGAAGTCGCGGCGCGGCGCTGGAACTGGGGCGCCTTTTTCCTGCCGCCCTTCTGGGGTCCAGCGAACGGCGCTCTCGGACTCGGGGTTGCCTACTCAGCGGCCGGCGCCTTCTTTCTACTTTCACCCCTTCTGTTCGGACCAGTTTACGGCGCCCCCGTGTTCTTTGGCTCGGCGCTCGCGATGCTGGGGATCGGCATGTACTTGGGCGCGTCCGGCTATGAAATCGCCTGGCGAAACCGAAAGCAGGACGATACGCAGCGCTTCCAGCAGACCCAGCAGGGCTGGATGCTGTCCGCCGTGACGATCGCCCTGCCGATCTATGCGTTCCTATTCGCCGCCTTCGGTTTCCAGGTAATCCGCGCCAGTCGGGAGAACCAGGAAACGGCCGCCCGCTCCCGCGCCATCCAGGACGCCGCGCCGAGCATGGCGACGCCGACCGCGCCGCCCAGCCCGCCGACAACGCCTTCGATCATCGAGACCCCAGCAGTCGGCGACTTCAACCGCGATCATTACGCGCATCCCGAAAACCGGCCCTCCGCGCCAAGCGCTCCCAACGAGGGCCTCAGCGGCGCCCCGAACGCCCCCGCCGCCGGAACCCCGCAGGCGGAGCCCGGCGCCCTGCCCGCCCCCGGTCCCGGCATCCCAAACACGCCGGACACCCAGCAACCCATCAGCCTGCCCTCCGGCCAATACGAGCAGCCCGCCTCGTCGCCCGACCAAAACGCCGCGCCTCCCGCCCCGTCGCCGGAGCCCGCGCCCTACCCAAGCACGCCGGAGCAAAACGCCGCGCCGCCGCAAGAGCAGGTACAGCCCGCCGACCCCGGCCTGCCGCCGGGACAGCCGTAAAGCTATTGTTTGGGTGTTTGGCCCCACCGCCCCCAATTCGGGGGGTCTGCCTAACCCCCCGGCGCTTTAGCGCGCTTCCCCCCTTCCCTGCAAGCTGCTTCGCAGTGGGAAGTGGGAGCTAGTCATTATAGACGACATGGCTATTGACGGTGGGGTTTCGGCCCCCGTCCCATCCTGGGGAGCAGAGAGGAGGCCCCTCCGCCCCAATTCTGGGGGACCCGGAAAATGCCGTTGTCCGAAATCAGGTCCCCCAGAATTGGGGCGGAGGGGCCGATACCCAGTGTCAAGAGCCATGTCGCTTTGAGTGATCAGCACCCACTTCCCACCGCGAAGCGGCTTGCAGGGAAGGGGGGATAGGCAGTCCCCGCCAACCCCAAGACGGCGTGGCGTCCGGCGCGAATGGTTTTCCCAAATGCTATACTCATTTCCAGAGCCTCTTACGGCAAGTGTATGAGCAGACGGACCCGTCGACGCGTACGTTTTACAAGGAGATCTCCGATGGCCCGCTATGACCTGTCCGGCAACCTGATCCCTGAACCGGAAGACACCGGCGCCCCCGCTTACCGCGCGCCCGGCCCGCCGCCCGATCTTGCTTCCGGGCCATCCGCGGCGCCCCCTCCCTATGGACAGCCGCCGGCCGCCAAAGAGCCTGCCCCGTGGGCGGGGCATCCGACTCCGGGCCTTAACGCGCCGCTGCCGAATCCGAACCGGCCGCCCACGGCC
>NZ_JBDSQY010000286.1:0-3553 GCF_039929585.1 Capsulimonas sp. | reverse complement strand
GTGCACTAGAATGCAAACATGAAAAAACGGCGCGGACAAATTGTCCGCGCCGCCGGGCAGGGGCTTGCGCCGCCGCGCAATTTCGTGGAAGGCGAAGCTCGCTTCCTACGCCTGCTTCTTCTTCAGGATCGGAAGTCCCGTGGCGCTGTTCTCCGAGACTTCGTAGCCTTCGGGAAGCTCATCCACAGCGCCGTCCTTCACTTCCTTGCCGAAGAAGTAAAGCTTTGTCTTGCCGTTCGCCGCGGTGCGCGCGTGCAGAAAGTATTCCGTGCCGCTCTTCTTGCTCTTTGCCGAGTACGCCATAGTAATCCATGTCCTTTCGTGGCGCGCGTTCTCCGCGCCCATCCAACCCGACGATTATATCACATTATTTCCGCGAGAAGGGAAGGGGAATCGGTGAAAATCTCTCTGAACGGCGTATTTCGCCGAAAATTATCATCACGCGAGACAATTTTCGCGCTCGGCTGTCTTTCGCGTATCCATTTTGGCGCCTTTTTCGCCGATAATAAGAGAATGAAGAAATGTCGAGTGGCCAACGGAGCGTCTCCCCAGCGGCGCGTGAAGAGCTCCGGTTACGCGCAGGCAAAAAAATTACAGCGGATTCTGGATCATCTACCGCAGCTGATTTTCTGGAAGAACGCACAGTCGGTTTATCAGGGCGGCAACGCGAAGTTCGCGCGGGACGCCGGGGTTGATTGCACGTCCGCCCTCGCCGGCAAAACCGACTTCGACCTGCGCTGGCGCCCGGAAGAAACGGAATGGTTCCGACTGGTCGATCGACGTGTCATGGACAATGATGTCCCTGATTACCATTTTATCGAACAGATCTGTCATCCGGACGGGCGGGTCGCCTGGATGGACACCAGCAAGATCCCACTGCACGACGCTGATGGAAAAGTGGTGGGACTTATCGGCTCCTATGAAGACGTGACCGAGCGCAAGGAAGCGGAGCTCGCCGTCTGGCGGCAGCGTCAGGTGCTCAGCAATGTTCTCACGGCGATCCCACACGCCGTTTTCTGGAAGGACCGCGCTTCCGTCTACCAGGGCTGCAATATGAATTTCGCCCGCCATGCGGGACTGAGCTCGCCAGAGGAGATCATCGGCAAAACCGACTACGATCTGCCCTGGTCTCGCGAGGAATCGGACTTTTACCGGCAGTGCGACCGGGAAGTGATGGAGAAGGGCGATCCTCTTTTCAATATCGAAGAAACGCAGCTGCAGCCCGACGGCCGCGAGCTTCAGGTGCTCACCAGCAAAGTTCCGCTGCGCGGCGAGGACGGCTCGGTGTTCGGCATCCTGGGAATGTACGCCGATGTGACGGAGCGCAAGCAGGCCGAGGACATGATCCGGCATCAGGCGATGCACGACAGCCTGACCGGACTTCCCAACCGCATCTTTTTCCAGGAGCGCGTGGAGCAGACGCTGGCCGTCGCCCGCGCCGAGGGGCGCCTGGCCGCGGTCCTGTTCATTGATCTCGACCGCTTCAAACAGATCAACGATACCTTGGGGCATCTGGCCGGCGATGCGCTGCTGCAGGAAGTGGCGCGCCGCTTTGTCGGATGCGTGCGCGCCGGGGACCTGCTCGCCCGTATGGGCGGCGATGAGTTCACCGTGCTGCTGCCGGAGATCGCCGACGCCGACGCGGCGGCGGCCGTGGCCGAGCGGCTTCTGGAGTCTCTTCAGGAGCCGCTCATTTTGGCGGGGCAGAGCCTTTATGTCACCGCCAGTATCGGTGTGAGCGTCTTCCCCCGGGATGGTCAGGACATGACCACGCTGCTGCGGCATGCGGATGTCGCCATGTACGGCGCCAAGGACCATGGGCGCAGCGGCTATGAGATGTACGCGACGGCGATGAACGAGACCGCCATGGAGCGATTGAAACTGGAGAACGGGCTGCATCACGCCGTGGACTCCGGCGAGCTGATCCTGCACTACCAGCCTCAGGTCAACCTCATCACCGGAGCGATCGACGGCGCGGAAGCCCTCGTCCGCTGGCTCCATCCCGAGCTGGGGCTCGTGCCTCCCAATAAGTTCATTCCTCTGGCTGAGGAGATGGGGCTGATCGTTCCAATCGGCAACTGGGTGCTGCGCGAAGCGTGCCGACAGGCGAAGCGCTGGCGCGACGCCGGGTTTCACTTTCGGGTCGCGGTCAATGTCTCGGCCCGCCAGTTTGAGACACGCGATCTGGCGGACACCGTCGCCCGTATTCTGGCCGAAACCGATCTGCCGCCGCACTGCCTCGACCTGGAGCTGACCGAAACGACCATCGTGAAGAACGCCACTCACGCCGCCCGCGTGCTTCAGACGCTGAAGCACCTGGGCGTCCAGATCTCCATCGATGATTTCGGGGCCGGCTACTCCGCGCTGTCCTATCTGCGCCGCTACCCTGTCGATGTCATCAAGATCGACCGCTCCTTCGTCTCCTCGCTCGGCGACGATCCTAAAGACCGCGCCGTGATCAAATCCGTGATCGATCTCGCCCACGGTCTGGATCTCAAAGTTGTTGCGGAAGGCGTGGAGCACGAGTTCCAGCGCGACATCCTGCGCCGTCTTGGCAGCGATCGAATGCAGGGCTATCTGTTCAGCCGCCCGGTCCCTGCGGCCGAGCTCACCCAGCTGCTGACAAAAACGGACGAGTGCCTGGCGGGCTAAGGGGCGCGCAGGGAATCAAATTCCCTGTGTGGTATACTGGATCGTGAAACGCTGGACGAATGTTTCCATATTGGGAACGCGCCGGCCCTGTAATCCGTAGACACCCATTGATGCCCATCCGAACGCCTGTCAGCCGAATACTGATCGTCCTCTTGCTGCTGATGACCCTGGTCCCCCTGCGGGATTGTATGGCGTCGTCGGCTTGCCGGGACTGCGTCGTCGCCGTGATGGCGTGCTGCTGCGAAAGCGGCGCCTGCGCCACACAGCACTCCCAAACCGCCGCCCCTTCCCACGCGACCGGCGCCTCCATCGACAAGCCATCGTGCTCCTGCTCGATCGGCGTCGCCTCTCCCGCTCCCTCCATCCGTGTCGCTTCCGACCTGCACTTCGCCCCACCCATCGCCTGGCTGAGCGCTGCTTACATCGCCGATTTTCAGATTATTCTGATCGCCGCGCCGCGAGATCGCGCGGAAACGCGCGGCCCGCCCACACGTTCCGCACGCAAGTCTTCTGTTTCTCCCCGCGCCCCTCCCATCGCCTGATCCTTCTTGCCGCATGGTCCGCATCGCGTCGTCACGTGTGACGATCCGCGTCTTCGCCATGCCTGCGGTCTGAAACCTCCCTTCTGTTTCTTTACTCTGGAGGATCCATGCGATTCATTCTCGTTTTCCTATGTCTATTCTTGGCGGCGCCGGCTCACGCCGCGCCCTTAACCATCACCGAGGCGGTCACGCTGGCGCTTCGCGATAATCCGCGCGCTTCGGCGGCGACGCATGATGTGCGCGCCGCCGGGCAGGGGGCGCGGGCGGCCGGGGCGCCCGCGAACCCTACGATTGTTTTCACGCCCGCCATCACGGAGGGCGGGTCGGACACGGAGCTGCTCGTCACGCAGCCGCTGGAG
>NZ_JBDSQY010000285.1:0-11939 GCF_039929585.1 Capsulimonas sp. | reverse complement strand
AAGGGAGGGGTCGGCCGAAGGCCGGGGGTGGGTCACTCAGGGTGGCGAAGGGTCGCGTCACACAGGACGACTCTTCCGCATCATCCGGTGCAAAATCCCCGCGTCCAGAAACTCTTCCCCAAAACTCTCGTACCCCAGTTTCTCATAAAACCCCAGCACCGTCACCTGCGCGCCTAGCTGCGCTTCGGTGTACCCGCGCCGCATGGCTTCGTCCCATGCAAACTCCATAATCGCCGCGCCGACGCCCCGGCCCCGGGCGGGCGCGAGCACGCAAACGCGGCCGATTTTGACAATCCCAGGCTTGTAATGCAGCAAGCGGGCTGTAGCGAGAGCGGTGTTTGTGTGTGTGTCGCGGGCGAGGATATGGGTGGCCGTGGCGTCCTGCTCGTCGTATTCCAACTCGGCAGGGACGTTCTGCTCCTCAACGAAGACTTCACGTCGGACGGCGAAGCAGGCCTGTTGGTCTGCTTCGGTTTCGGCGATGGTGATGAACAGATCGGTCATAGCGTTCGTCTTAATTGAAAAAGCGGAACTTGAGCAGCGCCCAGAGGGTGTCCTTGGCGTCGCGCCAGCCGATTTTTTTGCCTTCGGCGGCGGTGCGGGAGTGGTAGTGGATGGGGACTTCGACAATTCGATAGCCGCGTTTGGCGATCTTTGCGGTTGCTTCCGCGCAAAAATCGAAGCGTTCGCAGCGTAATGGGATCGAAAGAATAACATCCCGCCGAAACATCTTGTAACAAGTCGCCTCATCGGTTATCGAAGTACCATAGAGGACATTGGTCAGCACGGGAAGCAGGCGGCGGGCGAGGTAGAATTTGTCGTGGTCGCCTTCTTGGTTCAGCCGCAGCGCCTCCGGCGAGAGGCGGGTGCCATAGACCACGGCCGCGCCTGCTTGGATACGCCGCATCATGGGTACGAAATCCATGGGGTCGTACTCACGGTCGGCGTCCTGCACAACCACAACGTCGCCCGCTGCATGGCTAAGCGCGATACGGATCGCTGCGCCCTTGCCGGCGTTTTTTGGGGCGTAGATGATTTTGAGGCGGTCACCGGGATCGGCGGGAAGCGCGTGGAGGATGGAGGCCGTGAGATCCGTCGAGCCGTCGTCCACCACGATCAGCTCCAGATCCAGCGGAACGGCCAGAACATCCTGGATGATTTGGGCTACCGTGCCCTCTTCGTTATAAACGGGCATGAGAACGGACAGCCGCCACTGGGCGGTGGAAGAAAGCGACATCGGCGGAGGTAACTCCTTCTTCGGAGCAGTCAGGCGGGAGAACTTCCGCGCTGTTTTTGCGTATCAGGTATTATACCAGTAGTTCGGCCGAACGCGGGGAGCGGCTTGACAGATCGCGCGCGCCCCCTGCATAATGGATCAATACTTTATGGCAACAACCGGCACACCCAGACGTCCTTCCAGCTCCGGCGGAGACGGTTTTCGCGGCTCGCCGCCGCCCAATCCTCCCCGCCGCAGTCGGCGGGCGCGCAAAGCGCCGCCCAAGCGTGGTTTCTGGCGTTCGGTGCGGATCTTCTTTAGCTGGATCATGCTGCTGATTCTCATCGTAGCATGCGTCGCCATCGGCTATGTCTACCTCCAGATCCGCAATACCAAGACGACGGCAATCCCGACATTTAACCCGCCGGGCCGCACCTCCATTCTTTCGTCCGACGGCGTCCCGCTCGCGACTGTGTTCACCCAGAACCGCCAGGTCGTTTCCATCAACAAGATCCCCAAGGACTTGCAGAACGCCACGGTCGCCCTGGAAGATCAGCGCTTCTATCAGCACAACGGCATTGACTTCTGGGGGATTGGACGCGCGCTGACGCGCAACCTGCGCAGCGGCGAGCTGAAGGGCGAAGGCGCGTCGACCATCACGCAGCAGCTCGCGCGAAACTCGGGCGTGGATGGGCTGACGAGCGAAAAATCCATTCAGCGCAAGATCCATGAGTGGGTAATCGCCAACCAGATTGAAAAGAACTTCACCAAGCAGCAGATCCTGGAAGCCTATCTGAACCAGGTCAACTACGGCTCCGGCGCCTACGGCGTCCAGCAGGCGGCGGCGACTTACTTCGGTAAGGATGTCCAGAAACTCAATCTGGCCGAGTGCGCGCTGATCGCCGGACTTCCCAATGCGCCTACGCGCTGGAACCCGTATAAAGATAAAGAGCTGTCCAAAAAGCAGCGCAATATCGTGCTGGGACGGATGCTGGATCAGAAATACGTCACACCGGCGCAGTATCAAGAAGCCATTGCGGCGCCGGTCCGTCTCGCTTCGCCCAAGGCGCCCAAGCGCGGCAGCCAGATTTATCATGCGCCGTTCTTCGTCAATTATGTGATGGAGCAGCTGAAAGCCAAGTACGGCGAGGACTATTTGCTGCGCGGCAACCTGCGTGTTTATACGACGCTGAACTGGGAGATGCAGCAGGTCGCCGAGGAAGAAGTTCGTAAGGAAGTCAGCATCGACGCCCGCAGTGGCCCGAACCAGGCGTGTTTGGTCGCGATTGATCCGAAGACCGGCCAGATCAAGGCGCTGGTCGGCGGCGTGGATTATGGCGTCAGTAACTTCAACATCGCGACGCAGGGGCGGCGCCAGCCAGGGTCGCTCTTTAAAGCCATCGTTTATGCGGGCGCTATCGACAGTGACCTTGTGACCGAAGACACGCGCGTTCTCGATTCTCCGATCTCATTCCGAACCGGCGCCGGCATTTGGACGCCCAAGGATGATAACGGCTACTCCAACAGCCGCGTCACGCTGAAGGTGGCGCTGGCGCGATCCATCAACGTTCCGGCCGTCAAGGTGCTCAAGGAGTTCGGACCCCAGAACGCTGTTCGTTACGCCCGTGTGATGGGAATTGAATCGCCGCTGGATCCCGTTCTTTCGCTGGCGCTAGGCTCCAGCGGCGTGACGCCTCTAGAAATGACCAGCGCATACGCCACCTTCGCCAACGGCGGCAACCATCCGGTGACCAGTGGCTTCACCCGTGTTGAGGAAACCGACGGAACCACCGTCGAAGACATTCCCGCCGCGATTGAGACGCACGTCATCAGCCCCAAAGCGGCGACCCAGCTGGACGATATGCTGCGCGCGGTCGTCATCGATGAGCATGGAACGGGATACGGCGCGGGCGTTATTCCCAACTCCCGCGGCAAAACGGGAACCACGCAGGGGCATAAAGATACCTGGTTCATTGGCTATACGCCCAATCTCGTGGTCGGCGTATGGGCGGGGCGCCCGGTGCGCGCCTCCAAGCATCATCCGGCGTCGTATGGCGAGGAGATGGGAGGCAATTCGTGGGGCGCCACGGAGTGCGTGCCGATCTGGACTGGTTTCATGAAGCGCGCCGAGCCGATCTTCCTGAAGGCGATTCAGAAAGAACTCGCTCGCGCCAAGACGAAGCCGAAGAAGCCTGCGCCCAAACCTGTCGCGACGCCGGACGAATCGACGACGACTGGTGAGCAATCCGCCGAAGTGAAGCGACCCCGGCGTAATCGCCGCAGCGGAGACAGTGCGGCTGACTTCACCCATACGCCGGAGAACACCCCCGCAGCGGCCGACGCGACGAAGAATTCCGATTCCACGGATAACGGCGACGGCACCGTAACGGTGAATATCGATAACGACACCGGTTTAATCGCCGCTCCCGGAGCGCCCAATTCCAGCCGCTCCACGTTCGCCAAAGGCGCCGAGCCGACCCAGCGCACGCCGGACTACGACAAGCCGCGCGATTTCCCAGGCGATCCTCCCAGCCCCGGCGCGGACAGCAATTCCGGGGATAATAACGACAGTAGTGTGGATAATTCCAACGCGCCGCATCGGCGCGCCGAGACTCCGAGTGATATGACCACGGTTCGCGCCATCTCCATCCCTGCGGTCCCGCACGCGCGCACGCCGCGCATTCCCCCCGCGCCTCGGCCCAAACGCGTGGAGTATGTGACGGTCAACATCAATCCGGAAGACGGCTTGCTCGCCACAAAATGGGACCCGGAGGTGATCGAAAAGACGTTCATCAAAGGACAGGAGCCTCGCAAGCGCAGCCGGCTGCACCGGCCGCCGCCCGGAGAGGCGCAATGATCTCCCCCCGATCTCGAACTTCGCCGCTCCCTAAGCCGGCGCGCCAGTCGCAACCCAACGACCGGCGCGCCGTGGTGCTTCGTGCTCGCCTTTTCGGAACCTTCATTCTTCTGCTGTTCGCCGGGCTGGTCACGCGGCTCTGGTTCCTGCAAATCGTCAACGGTGAGGATTTTCATTCGAAGGCGGAGGCAAACCAGGTGCGGCGGGTCAAATCCCGCGCCCCGCGCGGAACGATCGTGGACAGTCACGGCGACATCCTCGCCGCGAACCGCTCCCGCTTCGCTGTGTACGCCACGCCGGAGATTGTGAAAGACGACGCCGTGCTGGATCGAGTCGCGGAGCTGCTTGGCGCCACGCCTCAGGACATCATCGAAACGATCAAAGAGAAGAAGCAGAACCGTTACGATCCGGTCAGGATCGCGCTGGACGTGCCGATGAGAACCGTCACGCAGATCGAGGAGCATAAGCCATACCTCCCCGGCGTCAGCACTGAGCCGGAGCCCGTCCGCTGGTACCCGCATGGCCCGCTCGCCGCGCACCTTCTGGGCACCATGGGGCGCATCAACGAAAAAGAGTACGACGATCTCAAGGGCAAGAACAAAGATTACTTCAACGACGATTTCCTTGGGAAGACCGGCGTGGAAGACGCCTACGAGCAATATCTTCATGGCGCCCCCGGCGGTACGGATGTCCAGATCGACGCGCGAGGCCGTAAGGTTCGCACCATGAACTCGGCGAACGCCACGCCCGGCTCCAGCGTCCAGCTCGCGCTCGACGCCAAAGTGCAGGCGGCGGCGGAGCAGGTTTTCGCGCAAAACCATTATGTTGGGGCCGCCGTCGCGATCAATCCGCAGACCGGCGCCGTGCTCGCCATGGTGTCCGCGCCCACTTTCGATCCCGACGACTTCGCCACCGGCATCAAATCTGAGAAGTGGAAGCCGCTGAACACCAACCCGGACCACCCGCTGATCGATCGCACCCTCGACGCGATGTATCCACCCGGTTCGACCTTCAAGCCGATCGTCGCCGCCGCCGGCCTTCAGACCGGCGCGATGACGATCCATTCCGGCGCCTACTGCCCCGGCTCTTACCATCTTGGTAAAGCACGCTTTGGATGCTGGGCCGTGCATAACAGCGTCGACTTCTACTCCGCGATGGCGCATTCCTGCGATGTCTTTTTCTATATTTTCGGCCAGTCGATCGGTCCGGACCGAATCTCGACTTACGCCAAGGCGTTTGGCCTTGCTGAGAAGACCGGCATCGATCTTCCCAGCGAGGACATCGGATCGATCCCCTCGCCGGCGTGGAAGAAAAAACGGTTCAAGCGCGCCGGCCCCGACTTTCAGCAATGGTTCGGGGGCGACACGCTGCATATGTCGATCGGCCAGGGAGATGTCCTGACGACGCCGCTGCAGATGGCGCGGGTTACGGCGACGGTCGCGAACGGCGGCGATGTCCTGAAGCCGTATGTCGTCAGCAGGATCGTCAATCACGACGGCAAGACTGTCTATGAGGGCAAACGCACGGTCGTTCGCCACGTTCCCGTTTCCCCCCGCAACATGGAGGAAGTCCGGAAGGCGATGCGCGTGACCGTGACCGCCGGCACTGGTAAGATCGTGGACTTTCCCCAAGTTGCGGTCGCGGGCAAGACCGGATCGGCGCAAACCCATGGCAGCGCGCTGACCCACGGCTGGTTTGTCTGCTTCGCGCCCTACGACCACCCGACGATCGCCATCGCCGCGATCGTCGAGCACGGCGGCCACGGCGCGGGCACCGCCGGGCATGTCGCGCGCGCGATGCTGCAAACCTACTTCAAGCTGCCCGTGACCCCGGAAAAATCGGTGAAGAGTGATTAGAAAGATGCATTCGCCAAATCCATGAAGGATCGCGGCGCGCGCCGTGTCACACTCTCAACCGTATCCGTCACCCTGTCCTCCGATCCCCGAGCAATCCCTTCGTCCAAACCCGCAAGAAATTCCGCATAATCCTGGGGCAGCCCCACCGACGCCAACCGCTCGGCGAGCTGCGCGGGCGAGACGTTTTGGTGTGTGACGGTCTTTCCCGTCACTTGCGAAAGGATCGCGGCGACTTCGGCGTAGGTCAGCGCCTCCGGACCGGTAATAACGTGCGCGGTGTTATGCGGGGTTTCGTCCGTGAGGGCGTGCGCGGCGACAGCCGCGATATCGCCGGCGTCCACGAAGGCGACGCGTCCCGTTCCCGTGGCGGAGATGATCGTCCCGTCTGTCTCGATCGTGCGCCGATGCATCCCTTCGGTGAAGTTCTGCATGAACCACGACGGCTGAAGCACCGCCCATTCCGGCGCAAGCGCCTTTACAGCGCCATGGACCTCGCCGAGGCCGCTTGAGTTCTCCGGGATCGCCGAAGATGAGAGCAGAACGAGACGGCGCACGCCTGATTCCAAGGCCCGCTCAATAAAAGGCAGCATTTGCGGGGTGGGGTCCAGAACGGGCAGCGGCGCCACGAGATAAACGGCGCCGACGCCGTCAAGCGCGGGACCGTGCGTCGAAGTGTCGTCCCAATCGAAACGCACATGCTCGAACGCATTCGAGCGAGGCGCCCCACGGCTCCCCGTTCGAACAGCGCGCCCTTGCGCCGCGAGACGCTCGGCGATCCGGCGCCCTGTGTTGCCGGTTCCGCCCGTGATCAAAATTTTCTGTCCATTCATCATTTGCTTTCTCCCATGGCTTCCAAAAGGATCAGTGGATTCCAGTAGTCCACATAACGCGTGATCTTGCCCTCCCTTGTCTCAACAATACAAAGATAGGTCTGATTGTACGGCTTGCCCGACGCAATGGCTCGGCCCTTGCATTCAAAACGTACGATGCAGACATTGGGATCAAGAGTAAAATCAATGCGAGGAGTGCTGACTTCCGTAAATTCCAGCAGGCCTGGCAAGCGCTTCGCGTGCTCGTGAATTGCCGCTTTGCCTTCCAGACGCTGGGGATATCCCGCCGGAGAAAACGGAAACTCAAAGACTGCGTCTTCGTGAAACCAATCGCTCCACCGCTCAAGCTGCCCCTGGGCAAGCATCTCCAAGAGGCGATGGAAGAGTTCTTGTACTGCGCGCCGGTCTGCGCTCAGCGTAATTTCTTGTGTCATTGACCGATCCTCATTTCCTAACGGACTTCTGCTGTTTAGACAACAGTTGTGGTATAAATATGACAGACGGAAGAGATCCGGTCAATCATCAACATCGCGCTTTTGTCGGATAGACGACAAAGGCGCGATATTGTCGGCGAACGGGGTGGGCTGGAAGATCGGAAGATGGCGATGACGGCAATTTTGGAAGCGGAGGACCCGCGTGTGGTGCGGACGCGGGATTTGCTCAAAGGGGCAATGGTGGCGCTGATGCGTGAGAAGAGCTGGCGTGAGATTAGCGTGGGCGATATCACCCAGCGCGCCACGGTGAACCGCACGACGTTTTACGCGCACTTTGACGACAAAGACGCGCTGCTGGAGTCCTGTCTGCGCGACAAGTGCCGCCGCGCGCTTGCGGAAGTCGGATCGCTGCGCCGTGACAGGGTGGGGGAAGATCTGCGGCGGCTGGTGGGAGCGGTCTTTGAATTCTTCGCCCAGCTGCCGATCCAATGTCCGATTGCGATCCGCCAGTGGGAGCCGATCGTCGTACGAGCCATGCAGGAGGAGCTGGAGCGGATGCTGGGTTGCTGGCTGGGCCAGATCGCATCGCCGAACTCCCAGGCCGACCGCGGGGCAATTGTGGCCGCTCTCAGCGGCGCGATTGTCGCTTCTGGCGTACGATGGCTGCGCCGCGACGAGAGTTTATCCACGCAGCAGGGGGCGGACAGTGTCGCCGCGATGCTGCTTCCAGGAGTTTTGGCGCTGCGTCCGTCCGAAGAACTTATGCCTCGTTCGCGGGAATAAGAAGGACGGCGATCTCCCGCGCGGCTTCTTCCGAATTCTGTTTGCGGTCTCCATGGCTCCAGCGGAGCGCGCTGCCGAAGATACTCCAGCTGAGAACCGTGGCGATCGTTTCGCGTGAGCGCCCTCGAAGCGCGGGCGACACGCCGCCCATCCGTATCCACGTTTCGATAAAACTGTAAATCTCCGCCTGCAGCATCGTTCCGATCGTATTTTCCAGGTCCCGCGCGGAGTCCGGACACTGCATGCGCATTTCGCCCATAAACTCAAAGACCGCTGCCGCCAGCCGGGTGAGGCTGTCCTGTGTCAGGGGCGTCGGTTTGGGGAAGCGTCTCCAGAGTGCTGCCCCAAGCTCGGATCGGAGGATGCTGGAGAGCAGGGCGTACTTGTCGTCATAGTGCGCATAAAACGTGGCGCGGTTGATCGTGGCGCGCTCCGCGATATCCTGAACGGAGATCGCGCTGAACTTCTTCTCATGCAGCAGCGCGCGCAGCGCATCCTGCAGTAAGGCGCGCGTGCGCCGGACACGTGGGTCGCTGACTTCATTTCCAGGGCAGCTTAAAACTTTTTCCACAACACTTCTTTCAATCCGTCGCGTAAGCGACAAAACGGCGAATTTGCTCATTGATTCGGGGGCTACGTATGCGGTAATTATACAACATGTGTTGCTTAAACTGCAAGCGATGCTTTTTGAACCCGGAGAACCCAATGACAAATATTCTGCTCGTGACATCCAGCCCACGCGGCGAAGACTCTTACTCCACGCAAGTCGCGCGTCGTTTCGCCGTAAAGCTGCAAGACGCTCTTCCCGGCTCATCCCTGACCACGCGTGATGTGAACGCCGACCCCTTGCCGCACCTCTCGGAGGCGCTGGTGCACGCCATTCGCAAGCCCGCCGACAATCGCACGGCCGAGGATCTCGCCGCGCTCCGGCATTCCGACAACCTGATCGCGGAGCTTCAGTCCGCCGACGCTGTCATCATCGCCTCAGGAATGATCAACTTCGGCATTCCTTCGGCGCTCAAAAGCTGGGTCGATCACATTGCTCGCTCGGGGGTGACGTTCCAGTACGGCCCGGACGGAGTGGAGGGGCTGCTGAAGGGCAAAAAACTCTATCTTGTACTCGCGTACGGCGCCGTTTACGCAGAAGGGCCGTGGCAGGCAATGGATTTCCAGGCGCCGTATCTGAAATCCACACTGGGCTTTCTGGGATTGACGGACGTGGAGGTCGTGACGATTGAGGGAGTGGCGTACGGTCCCGAGATGGCCGAAAAGGCCGTCGCGGCTGCGGACGAGCGGATCGAAGCGCTGACTGCGGCGCTGCGCAGCTAGCGAAAATAAAAAAAGAGACAGTCGCCCTGGCGTCAAAACCTTTAAAGTTTGACGCCAGGGCGGCTGTCTCATTCAATATGAGCGAAAGCTGGAACTGTCACTTCCACTTATCCGTTGAGAATTTGAGAACCGTGTAACCACTGGTGTCGCTGGGGGCGGTGCTGAAGGGTTTGTTGTCCAGCGTCCACATATTCACGTCGCCGGCGCCTCCGCCGTCAATGGCGTCTAGCGTTTGAAGCGGGCGCATGGATTTTGCGTGTCCATCCAGAAATAGGAAATTGGCGAAGCCGGTGTGGCCAGAGAACAGGCTGCCCTGATGATCACCTGGGTCTGGGCCATTCTGCGCAAAATTATCCTTATAATCCACATAGAAGTCGGAATAGCGGGTTGTGCTTTCCACAACTCCGATCAGCTGCGAGGGCGCGTCCATGCTCGCCATGGATACCGTGGGACTGGTGGGGCCATTGAGATCGGTAAACGGCCGATTGGAGCCAGTGTTCACGGAGTACGAGACGGTGCCGGTAATGGGCGCAGGGGAGCCAGGGTATTCCGTGTCGGGGCTGTTTTTCTTGGGGTTAGAAGGGCATTGCAGCACTCCGTAGCTCTTGATATACGGCTGACAGATGGTATGCCAATTCTGCTGATTGAAGTTGGTATAGCGAGGCATCAGCAGTTCATCATAGTCCTGCGAATATTGCAGGATGGCCAGGCCGATCTGCTTTTCGTTGGACAGACAGGCCGTTTGACGGGCCTTTTCGCGCGCCTTGGCGAAAACGGGGAACAGAATGGCCGCGAGGATCGCAATAATCGCGATGACGACGAGAAGCTCAATAAGAGTAAAACCTTTGCGCATCATGGTTACCTTTACAATCGTTGTAATAAAGTGCCGGTTAAATCAAACCAGCACATCCTAAGTATTAGGGCACGAAAACATTTTAGCACTGATTGCTCCAAATGTCAACAGGAAAATGGTACAAACCGTAAAGAATTGAACGCTTCATGAATCATTTGATACACCTCTCTATTTTGATCTATAGTGTATGAAATGTCTGTTATTTGTATTAAATCTATTGTTTGAACCAATATTTTTGCTAGGATTTGGTACAATTCATAAATATTGAACGTTTAGATCAAAACTGATGTTTCAAATTTTGGATCTTTGGATACGGGGCATGGTTCGCTTTGGAAAAGACCGATTTTTAGGCGGTTGAACGCTCAAGCTTTCGGTAAAAACGATTTCTTCGGTTAACTCGTTGTAAAAACGGGTAGAAGTATGGCATAATAGACGTACCCTCCTCTGTCTACGAAGACTGCGATCCGGGGCTAACGGCTCGTCAAGTAAGCACAGCCTGCGCCCGCCTGCAACGTTGCAGTATATTCTCAATATCACTCGCGCCATTCGCTCCACGGCGAACCGGCGCTTCATGAATGACTCTATACCAATAAATGTAAGGACGGTATTCGCTATGCCTCACACAGTCGCCCGGTCGCGCTCACACTCGGCCTTCACCCTGATCGAACTGCTCGTCGTCATCGCCATCATAGCGATACTCGCCGCCATCCTGTTTCCTGTTTTCGCTCAAGCTCGTGAGAAGGCCCGCGCCATCAGCTGCATGTCCAATATGAAGCAGGAAACGCTCGGGGTCTTACAGTACATGCAGGATGCAGACGAGAAATATCCCCTTGTTGAGCATGTCGGTCCTGGATCCAAACCTTATAAGACCTGGGTTTATACTGTTCTGCCCTACACAAAGAGCTTAGCGGTTGTGCAATGCCCAGACAACTCCAAGAACCCGTATGGATATGTTATTCCACCAAATGGAGCTTACACCACGCCGTACTACTATCCCTCGTTTGCTTACAACTTTGCCTATCTTAATCCAGCGACTGACTGCGCAGACGCTAACTTAATCGAGGGGCCCACGGGCACCACCCCTTTCGGCTTCCCAGCCAGCGAAGCCTCCATTGAATCGACTGCAGCAACGGTAATGTTTGTTGACGTCAAGATCATCGGCGATGATATTAACTATTACTATGATAGTTTCCCTGCCACTGCTCCCGCCTCCGCAAGTGCAACCACACATGTCTGTGAGTATTCGAATGGGGGATGGGGCGCCGGAAGTTTTGGCGACGATCCAAGCGGCGGCAACACGGCAGACGGAACCGGGAACTTTGCCGCTCGCCACACCAAGGGCGGGAACGTTGCATTCTGCGATGGACACACCAAGTGGTTAACACCAGGCAAGCTGGCTGCGGGTACAAACTGGACGCCGACGACTCCAAACACCGACGTCATGATTACGGACTTAAGCCAGTATTTGTGGTCGGCCAAAAAGTCTGGCGCGAGTGACCTTTAAGGGACTTTCTATTCGTTGGGAATACTTCCAAAATCTCTAAGCAAAAGGATTATGCTGAACAAAGTGAATCAACGAAGGCTTATTCTGATCTTACCGTCCCTGATGCTCAGTCTTGTGGGATGTGGTCCTAAGGATGCGGAAACACCAAACGCTGTTCCACCACCCAGCGCTAATGCAAATCCACTGCCTCCGAATCCGAATAAAAAAGTGTTCGCTCCAAAAGGTCTGGCTGCTCCTGGTGGTGCTGGGCCTGCGGGTGCGGCCGCCAAGAATGAGA
>NZ_JBDSQY010000284.1:0-1637 GCF_039929585.1 Capsulimonas sp. | reverse complement strand
GCCAGCGCTCCCCAGAACACAGATGCGCCAAACCGCGTCGGCCCCGGCGCGTTCCAGGGCGTATTGTAAGCCAGCGTCTCCCCACGCTCGCCGTTCTCCCAAAGCGTGACCTGATGCCGTTCAAGGTCGTGGACGCCGGCGAGATGGGTCCAGCGCCGCAGGTTGGGCTTCCGGGCGCCGCGCGCATGGATCGTGTTGTAGTCGCTGCCGGAAGGAGTCACGGTGAACATAAAGCATTGCTGCACAACAGAATACTGGAGGTAAAAACTGCAATGATCCTCGTTGCCCACACTGACAGACGTCATCCATTCGGTGTCGGCATCCTCGCCTTCGATGAGCACCCAGGCGCAGACGGTAAAGCTTTTCGCGGTATCGACAATTGGTTCGGAGACTTCGGCGTAAGACAGCGCACCATCCAGCCGAAGCGCGCCCCCGCCGTGCGGCCCCACCCCAAGCTTGGCGCCGTGGTGGAAGGCTGCACGGCCATATCGAAAGTGGTAATCTTGATCGATACCTTCTTCGCCCGTCTCGAATCGCCAGTAGCCGACGGGCTCCAGATAAAGAAGCGAAAGATCCGTGGCGGCCTCATCGTCCCGCGCCGCCGGCTTCGCCCCGTGCTCCAAAGCCGCGAGCCGCTCCGTCTTGATGAATTCGCCCGGGGAGCCGCCCATATACTTGCGAAAACACACATGAAACTGCGATGCGCTGGTGAACCCGCAGTATTCCGCGATCTCGGTGATCGACATCGTCGAATTGCGCAGCAGAAGCTTGGCCTGCCGGACCCGCGCCTGGATCAAGTCCTCAATCGGACTGGCCCCAAAGTAGTGCGCGAAGGTCTTTCGGTAATGCGACGAGCTCATATGCACGTGCGACGCCATCTCATTGATTGTCCATCGCTGGCGCAGATTGGAATGCACGAACGCGCGCAGCCGCCGCAAATTCGTCAGCGTTTCCTTTTGGTAGAGCGACGGCGGCGCCATCTCCACCCCATGCGAAATCACGCGCGATAGGTTCCGAAGAAATGTCCGGCAGAGCAGCGTGACCGCGTCTTCCCAATATGGCTCACGCTGCACGTGATGCCGCCGAACCTCTTCCAGAAAGGGCGCCAGAGCCAGCGATTCGAACGGCCCCACCATCGCCCGGTTTGTGGGAATCGCATAGCGCTCCAGGCATTGCTCCAGCCCATCGCCGCTCACATGAAACCACGTGTGGCTGACACTCTTGGATGCTTGATAAAGGCGCCGCTGCCCCGGTGAATACAAGATACAAACGTTTCCCGGATACTCCCGCAATCCGTCCTCACCTACCAATTCGACTTGCGAATCGAAATATTCAAAGATATAGCTCGAAGTACCTTCGAGGCGATCCATCAGATGTTCCGAGGCGATGGAGGAGCGGATACACAGGATAGGCACATGAATCTGTTCGCCAAGCATGCCGAGATTCCTTCAATTTGGGTGGCGCAGGGTGTGACTGATAATTGTTAAACACACGGCTCCCTGCCCCACAGCTGGAAGCAATGGTCTAGTCAGTGGGAAGTCGGCTTAAGCCGACTGCCGGAGTTCGGCGTACTCTTCTCTTAATCTTGATCTGACAGCCTGCTTCAGCTTGCTTACCCCTGACTAGACCATTGCTTC
>NZ_JBDSQY010000283.1:0-16003 GCF_039929585.1 Capsulimonas sp. | reverse complement strand
ATTGCCAACATCGAATAATGCCGGCTGGGAGGAACGCTTGCCAATCATAAGAAGAGATTCGACAAGGACAAAATTTATCCTTGTCAAATCCCCAAAGATATCGAAGACTTTTCGGCACCGCTTCTAGCCGCGAATTTATTCGCCGGCCTCTCTGCCTCGTTGATGCCGCCACCAACCGTCAATAAGAGAGATTCACCCTACAATCGCCGACCCAGCACGATCTTGCGCTCCGTTTCTTCCTCCGCCTCGGGCAGCGTCAGCGCCACGGGCTTCTCTAACTTGATGCCGTAGTTCTTCGCGGCCACGCGGCCCTCGGCCATCTCCTCATCCACATTCGATCCCTTCATCGCCACCAGCACGCCGCCGGAAATTACGAACGGCGCGGTCCAAGGAATGAGCTTCGCCATCGGCGCGACGGCGCGGGCGGTGACGACGTCGTAGGCGTGGGCGTGGTCCATTTCCTTAGCGGCGTCTTCGGCGCGCGCATGAAGAATATCCACGTTTTTCAGGGCGAGCTCATCCGCGACCGCGCGGCAGAAGGTCAGCTTTTTGGCGGTGGAATCGAGGAGGGTGAGAGAGATGTCCGGACGGACGATCTTCAAAGCAAGGCCGGGAAGGCCGGCGCCCGTGCCGACATCGATCAGGCGTGCGTTCAGAGGGATCTGCATGACACGGATCACAGAAAGGGAGTCGAGAAAGTGCTTGACGGCGATGTCGCTTGGAGATGTGAGACGCGTCAGGTTCATGCGCGTCGCGTTCCACTCCACAAGGAGATCGGCGTAGCGTTGAAATTGGTCGAGCTGCGAGGGGGTAAGGTTTAGATCCCAGGCGTCGTTCGCGCCGCGCCGGAGAATATCGATAGTTTGTTCTTCCACGCGGACATTATGACGAATAATTGCCGGAATGTCCGCGTGACGACGTAAAATCGCTCTGTCGTTGCTGGTTAGTCGGCGAGGCCGCGCACGTGCCGCCACTCGCGGACCGCCTCGCCCTGGCGGTAAATCGTATAGACAAGGTCCTGCTCGTAAGGACGATAACCGTGGGTATCGGCCCACTTCGTCATCTCCACGCGCTGGGACTGGGGATCGGGTTTATCACTGGTCACAAAAAACGCTCCGGGAACGGGAGCTTCAATTTTCAATACCACGGCAGCATCCTTCACAATTTATCGTACGAGCAGCCGTTTCCGCAGCGACAGACAGAAGGGATGAAACGGCCGCTCAGAAAAGCGGGCGAGCACAGACGGCCTGGCGGCCGAAGCATGGGCATGAGGAGTGCTCGAAGAAGCGTCTCGACGTTTCCAGTAGGGCTGTGCTCGTTATTGCCTACACCCTCAATTATGGCGAGCGAGCGCTCGCCGCACACTGCGCGGATTACGAGGATTTCAGTCGTCTTGACAACCCTCGTCCTCACCGGTATACTCAAATCTCGACATTGTGAAAAATTGCACGGAATGGAACTCAGCGATGGCGTACCAGTCACTTCAGGAATTTATCCAGCGTTTGGACAAGGCGGGCGAGCTGCGCCGAATCACGCAGCAAGTCGATCCCTATTTGGAAATCACCGAAATTGCCGACCGGGTCATGAAGATGCCGGGCGGCGGTCCGGCGCTGCTCTTTGAGAACGTCAAAGGCTCGAAATTCCCGCTGGCGATCAATTTGATGGGCTCGCGCAAACGAATGTCCTGGGCGCTGGGCGTCGATGATCTCGAAGAGGTCGCCGATGAGATCGGCGCTCTGACCAAGCTGCCCGCGAACATGCCGGCGGGATTGATGGGCAAGCTCCAGCTGCTGCCGCAATTGGCGTCGCTGGGCGCCATCTCTCCCAAGCTCGTCTCCCCCGTCACCGCGCCCTGCCAGGAAGTCGTGAAGCTGGGCAAGGACGCCAATTTGGACGAATTGCCCATCCTTACTTGCTGGCCGGATGACGGCGGCCCGTTCATCACCCTCCCATTGGTCTTCACCAAGGATGAAGGCACGGGCAAGCGCAACGTCGGCATGTATCGCATCCAGAAGTTCGGCCCGCATGAGACGGGGATGCACTGGCAGCGGCACAAAGTCGGCAGCCGACACTATGCGAACTTCGAGGCAAAGGGGCGCGATATCCCTGTCGCCATCGTTCTCGGCGGCGACCCCGCATTGACCTACGCCGCCACTGCTCCGCTTCCCGATGAGATCGACGAGATGGTCTTTGCTGGCTTCCTGCGCAAGAAAGCCGTCGAACTGGTGAAGTGTAAGACGATCGACATGGAAGTCCCCGTGGACGCCGACTTCGTGATTGAGGGCTATGTCGCCCCCCACGAGCGCCGCCGCGAAGGGCCGTTCGGTGACCATACGGGATATTACAGCCTCGCCGACGACTACCCGGTCTTCAAGGTCACCGCTATCACACATCGCAGAAACGCCGTCTATCCCTGCACCATCGTCGGCCCGCCGCCGATGGAGGACAAGTATCTCGGCCTCGCCACCGAGCGTCTTTTCCTGCCGCTGGCGCGCCTGATGGTCCCAGAGATCATCGACTATCACCTGCCCTCGGAAGGCGCGTTCCATAATCTTGCTCTGATTCGCATCAAAAAGCGCTATCCCGGCCACGCGTTCAAAGTCATGCATGCGCTCTGGGGATTGGGCCAGATGATGTTCACCAAATGCATCGTCGTCGTGGATGAAGACGTGGACGTGCAAAACCCAGGCGAAGTGATCTGGCGCACGTTCGCCAATATTGATCCCGAGCGGGACATCACCTTTGTGAAAGGCCCGCTTGATGTTCTCGATCACGCCTCGCCGCTGATGGCGTTCGGCTCGAAGATGGGCGTGGACGCCACACGCAAGTGGGCCGACGAGGGATTTACGCGGGAATGGCCGGAGGTGCTGACGATGACGCCCGAGGTGAAACAGCGCGTGGATAAGCTTTGGAAGTCGCTGGGCATCTCATAGGAAGAAAGCCCTGATAAAAATACGGTGAGTTTTTCGCGGGAAGTTGCCGAAAAGAGTAATGTGCTGTATAATTAGGTCTACTACCCGTTTTACAGAACTCTCAAACGCTATTATTCTTGTACGAAAGAGGAATATCCGGATGGATGTCAAATCGCTTCTCTCCAGCACCGAAATCATGTCAGGGTTAGGATTGGTGATCGTCGGCGTCAGCGCGCAGCTTTCGGGGATGCATGACATCTTCGCGGTCGCCATGGCCCCGTTCGGCGTCGGTCTGATCCTGAGCGACATGATCTCTCGCGCCGCCAAGTCGACCCGCGAGCGCGTCAAGGTTCGTATTCCGCGTGACCGCGACTAGTTTCTTAGCCGCGTCTTAGATTGCTGTCGATCTTATGCCCCAACCCAAACGTCTCGTCGTCGCGGTCACCGGCGCCAGCGGCGCCCTGTATGCAACGCGATTTCTTCAGCAGGCGTCCCGGCATTACGATCAGATCTACCTGATGCTTTCCGATCAGGCGGCGATGGTGTTTTCCACGGAAACGGGCGGTTCGTTATCTCGCCCGTTCACCGCCGCCCAGTATCTGGGCGAAGAGTACGCCGACGCCCCGATCCAGTTTCTCGATTCCAAAGACTACTTCACCCCGCCCGCCTCCGGCTCGTTCGTCCACGACGGCATGGTGATCATCCCCTGCTCCATGGGCACGCTCGGCCGCATCGCGTCGGGTATCTCCAATGACCTCACCACCCGCAGCGCCGACGTCTGTCTTAAAGAGCGCCGCAAGCTGATCCTCGTGGCTCGCGACACGCCCTTAAATTTAATCCATCTGCGCAACATGGTCACCGTCACCGAAGCCGGCGCCACCGTCCTCCCTGCCGTCCCCGCCTTCTACCACCAGCCCAAGACCGTGGAGGACGTCGTGGACACCGTCGTCGCCCGCGTGCTGCAAAACCTGGGGATCGAGCAGACAATCCAGCCGCAATGGCAGGTAGATGAGGATTAGGGTTTTGTGAACGGGAATTTGTTCCCGTTCGCTGTTCCCGCGTCGTGTTTCCGTCCCATGGCCCACAAGTGAAGCTTGTGGGCTACGCTGGGGCGAAGTCAGCTAAAGCAGACTCTTAGAATATACTGACGCTCTCTTTATCCTAATCCTAACCTGCTTCAGCTGGTTTAGCCTCAGCATAGCCCACAAGCTTCACTTGTGGGAGCAAAGACGCAATAGGCCAATTCCATGCAAATCTCCATCGCCGATTGGTGCTTCTTCCGCGCCGACGATACCCCCGAAGCCTATTACCAACAACTCGCCGCCCTCGGCGTCTCCGCCGTCGAGATGGCGACGCCCGAGCACTGGCCCGCCGCTCGCGCCGCCGGCCTTTCCCTGCTCAACATCGGCGCCCCCGGCATGGAGCACGGACTCAGCAAACACGCCAACCACCCCACCCTGCTCCTCGCCATCCGTGAGACGATCGCTGCGGCGGGCGCAAATGGCATTCCTCAAGTGATAATCTTCAGCGGCAATCGCCAAGGCCAATCCGACGCCGACGGACTGCAAGCCGCCATCGACGGCGTGCGCCAACTCGCGCCCGACGCCGAAGCCGCCGGCGTCACCCTCGTCCTCGAAATACTCAACTCCCACGACCACACCGACTACCAAGCCGACCACAGCGCCTACGGCTTCGACCTCGTCCGCGCCATCAATTCTCCAAATGTCAAAACCCTCTACGACATTTACCATCTGCACCGTATGGGCGAAGCGCTTCTGCCGACGATCTTGGAGAATTTGGATTTGATCGCCCACTTCCATGTCGCGGGCAGTCCGGCGAGGGATTGTCCGAAGGCAGACGGAGCGATTGACTATCCGACGATTATGCGAGAGGTGACATCGGCGGGGTATCGGGGATATTGGGGTCTGGAGTTTCTCCCAAAGGGAGATCGATGGGCGGAGATTGGGGCGGCGCGGGATTTGCTAGCGATGTAGCATTCCATTATTTCGTCACAAATACAAAGGCAGGCGGTTGAAACCGCGCCTATGAGAGCGCAGAAACCCGCCTGCACGGGTTACATAATCCAGAACGATACCGTCTTACAACAGGCTGAACATTAGACGGTATCGTCAAGGATCGTGTAGTCCCTGCAGGGGGACTTCCGCGCTCTTGCAGGCGCGGTTTCTAACCGCCGGCTTCTTTTACCTCTCTTCTACAGCACTACTTGTAACTACTGCGCCGCTTGATACTCCGCCCACAGTTCCTCGAACTTCGCGACCATCGTATCCAGCACGAGGAAGCCGCCTTGCCAGAACTCTGGATCGTCCAGGTTGACGCCGACTTTTGCAACCAGCTGCTGGGGGGTTAGGCTGCCGCCGGCGCGGAGCATGTCGAGATATTGGGCTGCGAAGGCGGGGCCTTCGGTTTGGGACTTGCGGTAGAGGGCGAGCGCCAGCAGTTCGCCGAAGGAGTAGGCGTAGACGTAGAACGGTGAGCCGGTAAAGTGGCCGATGTAGGACCACCAGAGACGGTGCTCGTCGCCCAGAGTCACGGCGTCGCCGAACATGGCCTGCATTTCGGTGTGCCAGTAGTTGCCGAAGTCTTCCAGCGTCAGCTCGCCTTTGTCGCGGCGGTGGTTGTGGATCGCCTTTTCAAAGCGGTACATCGCCGTTTGGCGCGGGATCGTGGCGAAGGCGCTTTCAATCTTTTCGGCGTAGAGGGCAAGCTGATCCTTGAGGGACGCCTGCGCCACCACTTTGTCGAACACCAGCATTTCTCCGAAGGTGCTCGCCAGCTCCGCAAGCGGCAGCGTGCCGTGGAAGTTCACCAGCGTCTGTTCGCGCGAGAGCGACGAGTGGACGCCGTGGCCAAGTTCGTGCGCGAGCGTCATCACGTCCTTCATTTTGCCCAGGTAGTTCATGAACACGTAGGGATGCAGATCGGGGGTGACGTAGGCGCAGTAGGCGCCGCCCTGCTTGCCCTTCGCCGGCGCGGCGTCGATCCAGTTCTTGTCGAAGAACTCGGCGGCGCGCTCACGCAGGATGGGCGAAAACTCGCCGAACGCGTCCAGCACGATCTGGCGCGCTTCTTCGTAAGGCAGTTGTTCTTCCGCCTGGAAGAGCGGCGCGTAGCGGTCGTAGTGGGTCAGACCGTCGACACCTAAAATGGCGCTCTTCACGTGGTAGTAGCGTGCGACGACGGGGTAGTTGCGATAGACCGTATCGACAACCAGGTCGACCGTTTCTTTGGAGAGTTCGTTCGAGAGGTGGCGGGACTGCTCCGGATAGGTGTACTTGCGCAGGCGGTCACGCACGTTCTTGTCCTGCATCAACGTGTTGAAAATGAACACGGCCGCGCGGATATTCGCCTGCAGTCCCTCGGTGAACGCGACGGCCGCCGCACGGCGCGTCTCGCGGTCCGCGGAGTACAGGCGTGAAATCACCTGCGGCTGTGTCAGTTCTTCGCCGTCCACCTTGAAGACGCTGTTTGCAGTTACTTCGTCGAAATAACGATCCCAGGCGCGCGCGCCAGTATTCGCCATCTCCTCCAGCAATCGCTCCTCGGTTTCGCTCAGCATATGCTCGCGATGCAGGCGCAGGTCCAGCACGAAGTGCTTGTAGGGCGCAACTTCGGGCGTGTCCAGCAGCGGAGCGACGACTTCCTCAGGCGCGGCGGCCAGCTCCAAAGTGAAAAACAGCGTCGGAAGCGAAAGCGCGGTGCCGCGCTCACGCATCTTCTGCATGAATGCGCCGTAGGCGGCGTTGGCGGTGTTGGTGGAGAACAGCAGCGCGGCGTAGGTTCCTGGCTTGCTGGCCTCCTGATCCATCGCCTCATATTCGCGTAGCGCGGAGCCCAGGGTGGCGGCGGTCAGATCGGCGCTGTCGATCCTGCCTTTGTACTTTGCCTGGAACGCTTCCGAGAGCGTCTGCATCTCCGTCAAAGTCGCTTCGATCTTCGGATCGTCGATGGATTGATAAAGATCGCTGAGATCCCAGCGAACGTCGGTGGTGGTTTCGAGGTCGGTCACGGGAATATCTCTTTTCTGAAGCCGTAGATGAGGCGATTATACCCGCGTGCGATGGACATCCGCGGCATCGAGCGCCAGCCGCACGCGCTGGACAATTTCATCGACCAGCGCTTCGTCAATCGTCAGCGGCGGAGCGAACCGAAAGGTCCGATTGCGCGTTTCTTTCGTCAGGATTCCCGTGTCGAGAAACGCCTGTGTGAGGACAGTCGTCTCCGTTCCTTCGACAACTTCCAATCCCACGAGCAAACCGCGTCCGCGTACTTCGAGAACGCTGGGATGCTCCAGCGCCTCCAGTCCGTTTTTCAAGCGCTCCCCCAGAATATGGCTTCGTTCGGGCAGGCCCAAGACACGCATTTCGGCAAGCGCGGCGAGACCCACGGCGCAGGCGAGCGGGTTCCCGCCGAAGGTGCTGCCGTGGTCTCCCGGCTGAAAGACCTCCATGACATTGCGCTTCCCCGCGACCGCCGACACGGGCAAAATGCCGCCGCCCAATGCTTTCCCCAGACAGATCAGGTCCGGGCGGGCGTCCTCATGGCGCCATGCAAAATCTTTGCCGGTACGGCCAAACCCGGTCTGAATCTCATCCCAAATCAGCAGCACATTACGCTCAGTACAGAGCTTTCTGACCGCCGCCATATATCCCGCAGGGGGAATAAGTATTCCGGCTTCGGCCTGGATCGGCTCCAGGAGGATCGCCGCCGTGTTGGGCGTGATCGCCGCTTCGATGGCTTCAATCTCGCCAAACGATACGGAGACGAAGCCGGGAGTGAAAGGCCCGAAATGGCGCTTGTAGGTCGCCTCGCTGCTGAAGCCGACGATCGTCGTGGTACGGCCGTGAAAATTGCCGTTGGCGACGATGATCTGGGCCTGATCATCCGGGACGCCCTTTCGCGTGTACGCCCATTTTCTGGCCAACTTGATGGCCGTCTCGACGGCTTCCGCCCCTGTGTTCATGGGACAGGCCATGTCGCATTCGGTAAAGCGGCACAGGCCTTCGAGAAACAGCGCCAGTTCAGGTGAGTAAACGGCGCGGCTGGTGAGGGCGCAGACATCGAGCTGCCGGCGCGCCGTTTCGACCAGAAACGGCGACAGATGACCGTGCGCGACAGCCGAATACGCGCCGATGCAGTCGATATAAGCGCGCCCGTCTGGGTCGAAGCACCATGCGCCCTCCGCGCGGGCGATTGTGACCGGCAGCGGATGATAATTGTGCGTGCACCAGCAATCGACGAGTTCTTCCGTCTGGCGCGCCGTTAGCGACGCCGCCAGGCTCTGGACGCCGTCTTCCCGAATGCGCCGCCAGTAGTCTTGATCTTCCATAGGTTTCATCGCTCCAAAATCAGCGTCAGACATTTCGCCGAGCCGCCCGCTTTTAAGAATTCGGAAAGATCGGTTTCATGGACGGTATACCCGCGCTCGGTCAGTGCGGCGGAAAAAGAATTTGCGCCGGTGTTGAGGATTACGTCGCGGCCAATGACCACGGCGTTGGCTCCAAAATGCTGGGCGTCTTCAGGGGTGATCGGGATTTTCTCGCCAGGCAGGCCGAGGAGCGCGCGGTTCGCCGCCTCATCGAACGCTTCGGGAATGTAAGCGAACATATTCGGTCCGAGCGGAGCGAAACACACGTCCAGGTGATAGTATCGGCCGTCGACAAGGCCAAGCGAGAGGACGTCCCGGCCCAATATTCGCGCGAGTTCCGGATGCGCGGCCGCGCTCGACCGAGGACCATAACCTGCCAACAGAATTCCCGCGTAAGAAAGCGCATCGCCTTCGCCTTCGAACCAGCCGTCTGAAAGCGGCTTCCGCTGGTATTGATGATCCTGAAACCATCGCTCAAAATGCGGGACTTCTCCGGCGCGCTCGGCGTGCCGAAAGCGGGAAGGAATGTATACGCGGCCCTCGACCAAACCGGCGTTGGCGGTGAACACCATATCCGGCAGTCCCGGCTGCGGATCGATCAGCGACACCCGTGCGCCGATCCGGTCCGTGACGATCGCATAAAGCGCGTCCCACTGACGCTTAGCTTCATCGACATCGGGGACGTTCTGGAGGTGCATCCAGGGATTAATTTCGTAGGCGACGTCAAAATACGCAGGCGGACACATCAGCAAGTGCATAACAGCAGCTCCTTTTGGGAAAGACACTCCGCTCAGAGAAAACACAGCATGAGCCGGTAATCGCAAGGCGACGTGTCTGGGCGAAGCCAGCGCGGACCGACGGAGGCCATGCAAATTCCAGCAGGGACACAGCGCCGACCACGAAAACATTCGCGGTCAATATGAAATTCCCAGTCAGTGGTGAGCTGATTTCGCGGCGGAAAGGCGAGATTGCCCTTCATTACGCCGCATTTTCGCAATCGCTCCGTCACCGGAGCATCGCCGGATCGTCCATCGCGACAGGGGAGCGCGGACAATGACGGCTTATGCGGACGCTGCTTGCATGAGAGAATATGCAAACCATCCCGAAAGAGGGCGGAATGGGACTTCACTCGCCAATGCTCTTTGGAGAGATCAGCGGGATGTCGTAACGTCATTCAAATTCTACCAGGGTCCCAGGCGGTTGTCAATCACGAAAAAAAATCTTCTGAATGATCGGTTGACAAATTCATTTACTAGTATCATAATAGTAAATATAAACATGCTTCTAAATCAGAGCATGCAAATCTTGTGACAACGCATCAAGGGGAAGATACACACATGAAACTGAAGAATACGGCGCGCCTGCTGGGCGCATTCACTGCCGTCGCTGGGGCTCTGCTGCCCCTCTCCGCGCACGCGCAGAAACTGCTGAATGTTTCGTACGATCCGACGCGTGAGCTTTACCAGGACTACAACAAGGCGTTTACCAAGTACTGGGCCTCGAAGACGCACCAGAACATCACGGTGGACCAGTCGCACGGCGGCTCCGGCAAGCAGGCCCGTTCGGTGATCGACGGCCTCGAAGCGGACGTCGTGACGCTGGCGCTGGGCTACGATATCGACGCCATTGAAGACGCCGGCCTGATCAACCATGGCTGGCAGAAGCGCCTGCCCTACAACAGCTCACCCTACACCTCCACCATTGTCTTCCTGGTCCGCCACGGCAACCCGAAGCACATCAAGGATTGGAACGACCTGGCCCGTCCCGGCGTCGGCGTCATCACCCCGAACCCAAAAACGAGCGGTGGCGCACGGTGGAACTACCTCGCGGCCTATGGCTACGCCCTGAAGCAAAAGGGCGGATCGGACGCATCCGCCCGCGCTTTGGTCGGCAAGATCTACAAGAACGTCGTCGCTCTGGACAGCGGCGCCCGCGGCGCCACCACATCCTTTACCCAGCGTGGTCTGGGCGACGTGCTGATCGCCTGGGAAAACGAAGCGATTCTCGCGACCCACACCCTCGGCGCCGGCAACTACGACATCGTCACGCCATCGCTCAGCATTCTGGCTGAGCCGCCCGTCGCTGTCGTCGATAAGAACGCCGCGCGCCACAACACGACGGTCCTCGCGACTACCTACCTGAGCTGGCTCTACACCCCGCAGGGTCAGACCATCGCCGCCAAGAACTTCTACCGGCCGCGCGTCCCTTCGATCGCCCGCAAGTACGCCAAGCAGTTCCCGAAGGTCAAGCTGATCACGGTGGACAACACCTTCGGCGGCTGGCGCAACGCACAGAAGACCCACTTCGCCGACGGCGGAGTGTTTGACCAGATCTATCAGAAGTAGAACCTATTCCCCCGCGCTTGGGTAAGTTTCCCCTTTTCCCAGCAAGGGGCTAAAGCCCGGGAAAAGGGGCGTTCGTAACTGCGATCCAGGCGAGTATTCCGTGTTGTGAGAAGAGTAAGTTCGCCCCCCCGCCCCAATTCTGGGGGACCCGATTTCGGACAACGGCATTTTCCGGTCCCCCAGAATTGGGGCGGAGGGGCGATCTCCGGGTACCACAGAATTGGGGCGGAGGGGCCGAACCACCACGACAAAACTCGCCTGGATCGTAATTACCAGCACCCCTTTTCCCGCCCGAAGGGCCTTGCTGGGAAAAGGGGGAAGCGCTTTAGCGCCGGGGGAATAGGCGCCCCCCAAAGGAACCGCCCAATGCATCTCAAGAAAACCCTGCACGCATTCGGCGTCGCACTCGCTGCGGCCGCAGCCCTCGTCCCCGCGACAACCGCACATGCGCAGAAATTATTGAACGTGTCCTACGATCCGACACGTGAACTTTATCAAGACTACAATACGGCGTTCGCGCGCTACTGGAAGTCGCATACCAACCAGAATATTCATATCGATCAGTCCCATGGCGGATCGGGAGCGCAGGCGCGCTCCGTGGCGGACGGTCTGGAAGCGGATGTCGTGACGCTGGCGCTGGCCTATGATATTGACGCCGTACAGAAGGCCGGATTGATCAATTCCGGCTGGCAAGGACGGCTGCCGTATAACAGCTCGCCCTACACGTCCACCATCGTCTTTGTCGTACGCCACGGCAACCCGAAGCATATCAAGGACTGGAACGATCTGACGAAACCGGGCGTCGGCGTCGTCACCCCGAACCCGAAGACCGGCGGCGGCGCGCGCTGGAACTATCTAGCGGCGTGGGGCTATGCGCTGAAGCAAAAGGGCGGCAATGAGGCGTCAGCCCGCACTCTGGTCTCGAAGATCTATCATAACGTTGTCGCGCTGGACTCAGGAGCGCGCGGCGCCACCACCACGTTCACGCAGCGTGGCCTTGGAGATGTGCTGATCGCCTGGGAGAATGAGGCGCTGCTCATCACCAAGGATCTCGGGAAAGGTCAGTACGACCTCGTTGTGCCCTCGATGAGCATTCTGGCCGAGCCGCCCGTCGCCGTTGTCGATAAGAATGTCGACAAGCATGGTACGCGCACGCTGGCCACAACGTATTTGAACTATCTTTATACGCCCGAAGGCCAAGCAATCGCCGCGAAGCACTACTACCGGCCGCGCGTCGCTTCGATTGCCCGCAAATATGCGGGGCAATTTCCGAAAGTGAAGCTCTTCACCGTGAACGCTGTCTTCGGCGGATGGGAAGCCATTCAGAAGAAGCACTTCAGCGATGGCGGCGTATTCGACCAGATCTATCACAAATAGACAAGACGAATACGAAAATACTTCAAGCCCGTCCGCAGCGTAAGCTATGGACGGGCTTATTTTATGAGGTATTCTATAGGGAAAGTATTTTGAGAAAGATTTCCGTATGACTGTCGCGATTAAGTCAGGCCCGAAACGTCCGTCCAAGCAGCGGCGCGTGCTGCCGGGGTTCGGACTGACTATGGGCTTTACACTGCTGTATTTGAGCCTGCTCGTTTTGATTCCCCTCTCCATGCTGTTCTGGCGGACGAGCGAGATGCCGCTTTCGAAGATCTGGAGCACCGTCACCGACGAGCGCGTGCTTCAGGCGTTCAAGCTGACCTTCGGCGCCTCATTCTTCGCCGCCGTGTTCAACGTCTTTTTCGGCGGCCTGGTCGCCTGGGTGCTCGCCCGGTATCGATTTCCTGGTAAGAAGCTGATCGACGGCCTGGTCGACCTTCCCTTCGCGCTGCCGACTGCGGTCGCGGGTATTTGTCTTGTCACCGTCTATTCCAAGAATGGCTGGATCGGCGCAATTCTGGAACCGCATGGGATCAAAGTGGCGTTTACGCCCCTGGGCATCACGATCGCTCTGATTTTTATCGGCCTGCCGTTTGTCGTCCGAACGGTGCAGCCCGTGCTGGAAGATATGGAAGTGGAGCTGGAAGAAGCGGCGGCGAGCTTGGGCGCCACGCGGATGCAGACGTTTCTTCGCGTGTTAGCTCCTCCCCTGTTTCCTGTCATGATGACGGGCTTCACACTCGCCTTCGCGCGGGCGCTGGGCGAATACGGCTCAGTCGTGTTTATCGCCGGTAACCGCCCGTATCAAACGGAGATCCTGCCGCTGCTGATTATTACGAAATTGGAAGAATACAATTATGCGGGCGCCACGGCGATTGCTCTGGTCATGCTGATTGCGTCGTTTGCACTGCTGCTGGCGATCAATGTTTTGCAGGCATGGAGCCGCAAGCGGCAGGGCGGCGTATAACGCGCCATTGACGTGTCATAGACGACACGCCACGCGGAAAGGAAATTTGCATGGCGGAAACCGCCGGTTTAGTAAAACGCGCGCAGACGGCCGCACCGCGCTCGAAGGTCGCGAACGATCCCTTATGGCTCCGGGTCGCTTTGATCAGCCTGATGCTCGTGCTGATGACATTGTTCCTGATCCTGCCGCTGATCGTGGTTTTCCACGAGGCGCTGGCGAAGGGATTGGCGGCCTACGGAGACGCGCTGAAGCAGCCCGAAACGCTGGCGGCCGTGCGGCTTACGCTGCTGACAGCGGCGATCGTCGTCCCGCTGAATGTCGTCTTCGGCGTTTCGGCGGCATGGGCGATCTCGAAGTTTCAATTCTGGGGCAAGAACCTGCTGATCACCCTGATCGACCTGCCCTTCGCCGTCTCACCGGTCATTTCAGGCCTGATCTTCGTCTTGTTATTCGGCAGAAACGGGATCATGGGACCGTGGATGATCGACCATGGCGTCAAGATCATCTTTGCGACGCCTGGGATCGTGCTGGCGACGGCGTTCGTCACCTTCCCGTTTGTCGCGCGCGAATTGATCCCGCTGATGCAGGCTCAAGGCAGCGACGAGGAACAAGCAGCACAGGTGCTGGGCGCCAGCGGATGGCAGACGTTTCGCCGGGTCACCCTGCCGAACATCAAGTGGGGACTCTTGTACGGAATTATTCTGTGCAATGCGCGCGCCATGGGCGAGTTCGGCGCTGTCTCCGTCGTGTCCGGACATATCGTGGGATTGACCAACACGATGCCGCTGCAAGTGGAAGTATTCTATGACGATTACCAATTTGTGGCCGCCTTCGCGCTGGCGTCGCTGCTGGCGATGCTGGCCTTAGTGACACTGGTCGTGAAGAATATTGTGGAGTGGTTTGCCGCCCGCCAGATGAGCGCGGGCGAGGAATAAAGTTATGAGTATCGTCGTCACGGACGTCAGTAAACAATTCGGCAAATTCCAGGCGCTCAAGGATGTGAACCTGGAGATCAAGACCGGCGAGCTTCTCGCCCTGCTCGGCCCCTCGGGATCGGGAAAAACGACCCTGCTGCGCATTATCGCCGGCCTGGAGACTGCGGACGCCGGCAGCATTCATTTCAACGGTGAGGATATCACCGAACGCCATGTCCGCAAGCGCCAGGTGGGATTCGTCTTTCAGCACTACGCGCTGTTTCGTCACATGACGGTCTTCGAAAACATCGCCTTCGGCATGCGCGTCAAGCCGCGCCACGAGCGGCCGACGAACGATCAGATCCGAGACCGAGTCATGCATCTTCTGAAGATGGTGCAGCTCGAAGGTCTCGCCCAGCGGCATCCCTCGCAGCTTTCCGGCGGCCAGCGCCAGCGCGTCGCGCTCGCCCGAGCGCTCGCCGTGGAGCCGCAGATGCTGCTGCTCGACGAGCCGTTCGGCGCGCTCGACGCCCGCGTGCGCCAGGAACTGCGCCAGTGGCTGCGGCGCCTGCACGATGAATTGCACGTGACCAGCATCTTCGTCACGCACGACCAGGAAGAAGCCCTGGAAGTGGCCGATCGGATTGTCGTCATGAACCACGGCCAGATCGAACAGATCGGCACTCCTGAAGAGGTTTACGACACGCCGGCGAACCCATTCGTCTTCAACTTCCTGGGCAGCGTCAATCTGTTCCATGGCCGCGTCGCGAATGGCGAAGCGCAAGTCGGCGCCATGGCCTTCGCCATTCCCGACAGCGCCGTAAGGAGCTCGGAGGTCGTTGGATACACGCGGCCGCATGAACTGGAGATCGCGCGTCAGCGCAACGGCTCCCCCACCATCGAAGCCGTGGTCCGGCACATTACCGCCGTCGGTCCCATCGTCCGCGTCGGCCTGGACCCGACCGACGGCGCGGAAACGATCGCCGCCGAAATCACGCGCGAAAAGTACAAAGAATTGAATTTGCAGGTCGGCGAATCGGTCCACGTCAAGCCCAAACGCGTGCAGGTCTTCTGGGACGATTATTCGATTTAACTTGATGCTGGTTCACCATACACAAATTACAAACCAGTTACAAACCAGTTCTTGACTCTTGCTTCCGCCATCGGATACAATATGAGCGAGCCGTCCATCAGGGCGGCCGCTCATTTTTTTGACTGCGGCCTGACCGAATGCGATGTTCAGGTCGTTTTTCTTTGTGTTCCGAAGGAGCAGTTTCATGAAGGTACTAATCACCGGAGCCGCCGGCAACGCCGGTCAGGCTGTGTGCGAGCTGCTGCATCAAGAGGGTTATGACATTCGGCGCGCCGATGTCGCCCCACCCGCCCATGACACTCTCAAAGGCGTCGAGTTCGTACGCTGCGACACGCGCACCCCAACTGACGCCCTGCGCGCCGTCGAAGGCTGCGACGCCGTGATTCATCTCGCCGCCTGGCACTGCGCCCATAATCCGCCCGTGAGCGACGCGACGATTTTCGCCGTGAACGTGGATGGCACGTTCAATGTCTTCGAAGCCTGCCGCGCGAACGGCGTTAAGGCCGTCGTGTTTGCTTCATCCATGGCGTATGGATGGGGCGGCGTTTACAGCGTAAGCAAGGTCATTGGCGAGGACCTCAGCCGATCCTATCACGAGTCGGCCGGCTCGTCCGTCGCCATGCTGCGCTATCATGACTTCGTTCCAAAGCCGTATCTGGACTTCGGCGCGATGCTGCTGCGCAACGGCGTGGACCGGCGCGACGTCGCCACCGCCACCGTCGCCGCCCTGCGCGCCGCCATCGACAAGAAGATCGGCCTCTTCCAGACTGTGATTCATACGAACCACCACATGCCCGCCGATGTCGTGGAGAATTTCCGGACACTTGGCCCGGACTGGTGCGAAACTCAAATTCCCGGCGCTAAAGTGCTGATCGAGAAGTATTCACTCTATTTGCCCAGTTCCGTGGAGCAGCACGATATGTCCGAAGCCAAGCGATTGATGGACTGGGAGCCGGCGTTTGGCTTCAAGGAATTCCTGCTCGACCTCCAGGCGCGCGACGCGCGCGGC